>JAGWVA010000059.1 GCA_028875855.1 Paracoccaceae bacterium | reverse complement strand
AGGAATCGTCGTAGCAGATTGACCGCAATACAGAGTAGGGCGTCTTGCGCCCAGCCCTCGAAAAGGCGTTGGCGACAATATCGCAAGCACTCAGAGACGATGCCCTGCCCGCCTTTTTGTCTGTGCTTCTACCAATTTGAATGGCGTATTTTTTCGCCACAAATATTATTAAAAAATATTGAAAAACTGGAAAATATATATTCTTCGTGACTGGGCGTCCGCGTTGTTTCGGGCGCACGACTTCACCTGTCAAGACGCGGCTGGCGAATAGCAGAAGGCTTGGCGGAATTGGGTGTTGCGCTGCAATACTCATTCCAGCCACGTAGGTCGCTGCATCAAAGGCGTTTGGCTCTGTCGCTGCGCGATGCAGAAGAATACCATAACCCTGTTCAGTCAACACCGGAATCTTACCTCTGCTATACTCTTGGAAGGAGAAGCCGATTTCAAATAATGACCGCCATCCCCTTATCGGTTCATTATCCTTTGATGCCTCTATTATTCCTTTTGCTAAAGGTATGAGTTCATCCTCGATTTTCTGAAAATCGTTAACCATTTGCAGCCACCATTTTCACCACGTTCCCGCTTTTTCCGGTCACATGCCCGGCCCAGCGCTCCATCAGGATGCGCCGTTGCTCTATCCAATCGGTTCGCCGGTATGCGTTTGTCACCTTCGTGCCCGTGACGTGGGCAAGGCAAGCCTCGGCCACTTCGTGCGGGGCGTCGGTCGCCTCGGCCAGCCAAGTGCGCAGCGACGTGCGGAAGCCGTGGGGGCGTTCGGCCATCCCCTTGCGCTCCATGAAGCGGGACATGGTGGCATCGCTGATAACGCCCTTGCGGACACTCGGGAAAAGAAAGCCGCCGCGCTCGTGACGCTTTGCTTCCTCAATCACGGCTAGAGCCTCGGTCGAAAGCGGAACGCGAAACGCCTCAGTCTGGCCTTTCCGGCCCTTCATGGCTTCGCCCGGAATAGTCCATACGTCGCCCTCGATCTGATCCAGCCGCATGAAGCGCAGCGGGGCCGATCTGACACCGGTCAGGATAAGCAAGCGCAAGGCAAGATGCGTAACGCTGCCGTCGCTCAGGCTCGCATAGAATGCTGGCACGTCCTGCCAAACCATCGCCGGGATATGGGCGCGCTCCTGCCTTGTCCTCCCAAGTAGAGCCTTTGCCTTATCGCAAGCCTGCAAGTCCACGTCCAAGCCCAGCGCCGCCGCGTGACGCATCACGATGGACAGCCGATTAAGCGCCTTCCCCGCCGTCTCGCCCTTGGCGTCCCAGATCGGTTTCAGGGTGTCACGAATGTCCACCTGATCTATTTCGGCGACAGGGGTCTTCCCCAGCTTCGGCAGGACGTGAAGAGCCAGAGGGGAAAACCAGCGCCCTGCCGCGCCATCGCCTTTCAGATCAGCCTTGCGGGCTTCAAAGGCGTCTTGGGCAACGTCCTTCAAAAGGTGCAGTTGCTTCTCAGCTTCCCGGCGCTGCCGCTCGCGCTCACGAATCGGATTGACGCCCGACAAGGCTACGGCTCGCCATTTGGTTGCGTGCTTGCGAGCCTCGGCCAATGACACATCCGAGATAGAGCCAAGCCCCATCTCATGCCGCCGCCCATGCACCACGGTGCGCAGTATCCATTGCCCGCCGCCATCCGGTCGCTTGAAAAGCCATAGGCCGCCGCCGTCCGAGTATTTCCCCGGCTCGGCGGTCTTCACCTTCACGGCAGTCAGCTTGTGCAGTTCTCGCGCCATCTTATCCACCCGGCTATCCACCCTCTAAATGTAGGTGAAAAGAGGCGTCGTGAGAAGTGCTGATACGGCATTAGTCAACAAAAACAGGAGATGAAGCGCAGAGCCGCAACGCCTGACAACGCGTGATAGCTAGATATATGGTGCTTCAATGCCCTCTTGCAGCACCATCTTCTCCAACACGTCGTGCTAAGCAGTTGATGCATCACCCGTGCCCTTAGCCTTCGCCTGCGTGGCGCCGCACGTGGGGGCCGGGCCATGTCTTGTGCCAGGCGCAGGATCGACGAAATCTGCCTCGGCGCGTCTGGCACCTTTGCGAATGCAAAGGAGTGCCGTAACATGGCGGCAATGCAACCCGAGAGTGTAGGCGATCCCATGCACCCCTCCGCCGCCGTCGGTGCGGTGCCCCCTGCCCAGGATGGCGCCGCGCCCCGCGCCGCGACGGCCGATTCCCGGCTTGCCCTGTTCGGTCATGATCTGCGCGCCGCCATGTCGGACATCGTCGGCGGCCTGCGTCTGATCGATCTCGACGCCGTCGAGCCCGCGACGCGGCTGCAACTCGAGCGTGTCCGCGCGGCGAGCGAAAATCTTGCCCGCCTGATGGAAGACGCGCTGACCGTCATGACGGGCGAGGAAGGCTCGGGCGGCACGGCCGACAGCCTTCCGCTTGGCCGGCTTCTGCACGATGTCGAGATGCGCTGGTCCGGCCGCGCCCGGGAAAAGGGGCTGTCGTTCGACATCACGCGCACGGCGGACCTGCCCCGGGTGATCCGGCTGGACCGGCTGGCGCTGGAACGCATCCTGTCGAACCTCTTGTCGAACGCGATCAAATACACCGACGTGGGCCGGATCACGCTGCATGTCGGACGCACGCCCTCGGGCGGGCTGTCGTTCCGCGTTCTGGACGATGGTCCGGGCTTTCCCAGCCTCGCGCAGGAGGCCCCGCCCGCTCCGCGCAGCAAGCCCGGGAACGGGCTGGGCCTGCGCATTGCGCGCGAGATGGCGGGGCGGCTCGGGGGGCTGGTGATTGCGCGCAATCGCCCGGAAGGCGGGGCCGAGACGGAACTGAGCCTGCCCCGATCGAGCTGGGCGCCGGGCGATCTGGCCACGCAACTGCCCGCGGACCTTCCCGATCTTGGCCGCATCAAGGTTCTCGTGGCCGAGGACAGCGAGACGAACCAGGCCATCCTGCGGTCGATGCTGGTCGCGCTTGGCGCGGATGTCGAAATCGCGGCGGACGGGATCGAGGCGCTCAACCGTCTGGAAAACGACGTCTTCGACGCGGCGCTGATCGATATCGAGATGCCGCGGCTGTCGGGGATCGAGGTGATGCGGACGATGCGGGCAAGCGGCGGCCGACATGCGCGCATCCCGATCATGGCGGTCACGGCCTATGTGCTGCGCGCCAACCGCGAAGCGATCTATGCCGCGGGGGCGGACAGCATCTTCGCCAAGCCGCTTGGCGGGCTGGAGGCCTTCGGGCTGGCCATGGGGCGGTTGATGGACCGCCGCGCGGCGCAGGCGCAAAACGACTGTCCCGCCGCCCGGACCCGGCAGATGGACAAGGCGCGGTTCGAGGCGCTTCTCGAGATCACGGGCCCGGATGGCCGGGGCGACCTGATCGATCGCCTGCTGTCGGATCTGCGCTCGGTGGAACGGGGCCTGATCGAAGGCTGCGCAGAACCCGACTACGACATCATCCGCGCCCAGACCCATGTCCTGATCGCCGTGGCGGGGGCGGTCGGGGCCGACCGGCTGATGGAACGCGCGCGGCAGTTGAACGACGCGGGCCATCAGCGCGCGGCCGAGACGATCGCCTCGGTTGCGCCCGAGGTGCTTTCCCTGCTCGATGACCTGATCCATTTCATTTCGGGCCACGCCGCTTCTGAAGGAACGCCATGACCGACGCGCCCATTCTTCTGATCGAGGATACCGCCTCGCTGCGCATGGTTTACGAGGCGCTGCTGCACCGCGCGGGCCACCGGGTCGAAAGCGCGGGAACCGCGCAGGCGGGTCTTGCCGCGTTTCGCAAGTTCTCGCCCTCCGTGGTGCTGCTCGACCTGATGCTGCCGGACCGGGACGGGCTTGATCTCATGGCAGACATGCTGCGGGCCGATCCCGGGTGCCGGATCATCGTGGTCACCGCCAACGGCTCGATCAACAAGGCGGTCGAGGCGATGCGGATCGGCGCGCAGGAATTCCTGGTGAAGCCCTTCGACGAACAGCGGCTGCTGGCCGTGGTGGACAACGCGCTGCGCAATCCCGCGCCCCGGCCGCTGGCGGCCTCGCCCGGGGCGCCGACGCTGGGCGATTTCGTCGGCCAGTCCCCTGCCATGATGTCGGTTTACGACAAGATCCGTTCCGTGGCCCGGTCGATGGCCACGGTCTTCATCACCGGGGAAAGCGGCACCGGCAAGGAACTTTGCGCCCAGGCGATCCACGACCATTCGGCCCGGGCGCAGGCGCCCTTCATCGCGTTGAACTGCGCCGCGATTCCGTCGGACCTGATGGAATCCGAAGTCTTCGGCCATCTGCGCGGCAGTTTCACGGGGGCGGTCTCGGACAAGATCGGGGCGGCGGCGGCGGCCGACGGCGGGACGCTGTTTCTGGACGAGGTCTGCGAGATGGACCTTGCCCTGCAAACCAAGTTCTTGCGTTTCCTGCAAACCTCGACGGTGCAGCCGGTCGGGGCCACGCGCCCGCGCAAGGTGAACGTCCGCATCGTCTGCGCCACCAACCGCGACCCGCTGGAAGAGGTGAGCCGCGGCCGGTTCCGCGAGGATCTTTACTACCGCCTGCATGTCGTGCCGATCCGGATGCCCCCGTTGCGCGACCGCGGCAGCGACATCATCACCATTGCCGAGGCCATGCTGATGCGCCTTGCCGCCGAAGAGGGCCGCAGCTTCGACGGGCTCGATCCGCAGGTGCAGGCCCTCTTTCAGCACCATCGCTGGCCCGGCAACGTGCGCCAGCTGATCAACGTCTTGCGCAACGTGGTCGTGCTGAACGAAGGCGGCCTCGTGTCGATGCAGATGCTGCCGTCCGATCTTCTGGCGCAGGCGGGCGCGATCGCGGACGGCCCGCCGGACACGGGGCGGCAGGACGCGCCGCCGCCGCTCTCGATCGAAAGCCTTGTCGGTCTGACGCTGGCCGAGATCGAACAACGCGTGATCGAAGCGACGATTGCCGAAGTCAACGGCTCGCTGCCGGCGGCGGCGCGCATCCTTGGCGTCTCGCCCTCGACCCTCTACCGAAAGCGTGCAGGCTGGGTGCGCGACGCCGCCGAATAGGCCGCGCGGTCTGCCGTCAGGCGAATTGTTCGCGGAACAGGCGTTCCTCAAGACCGTGGCCGGGATCGAACAGGATGCGGTGGCGCACCTTCGGCTCGCTGCGGATTTCGACCCATTGGACATTGGGCACCGAACGGCCATCCGCATCCGCCATGACGGGCCGCTTCTCGGCCTCGAGCACCTCGAAGCGCACCAGCGCCGTCTTGGGCAAGAGGGCGCCGCGCCAGCGACGGGGGCGGTAGGCGGCCATCGCCGTCAGCGCGAGCACCTGCGACCCGATCGGCAGGATCGGCCCATGGGCGGAATAGTTGTAGGCCGTCGATCCGGCGGGCGTGCACAAAAGCGCCCCGTCGCAGATCAGCTCCTCCATCCGGACCTTGCCATCGACGCAAATCCGCAGCTTCGCCGCCTGCGGACCCGCCCGCAGCAGCGACACCTCGTTGATCGCCAGCGCCGTATGCACCCGCCCGTCCGCATCCTGCGCGCGCATCACCAGCGGGTTGATGACGGTTTCTTCGGCCCCTTCAAGTCGCGACGGCAGATCGTCGGCAGAGTATTCGTTCATCAGAAAGCCGATGGTGCCGCAGTTCATGCCATAGACGGGCACATCCATCTCGTCGGTGGCGTGCAGCGTCTGAAGCATGAAGCCGTCGCCGCCCAAGGCCACGATCACCTCGGCATCCTCAAGCGGGCAATGTCCATAACGCGCCTCGAGTTCGCGCAGGGCCTCCTGCGCCTCGGGCGCGCTGCTGGCCATGAAGCAGGCCTTGGCGTCCAGCCTCTCGCTCATCCCGCCCTCCTCCGGTGGGGCGGCGCCTCGGCCAGCCCGACCCGGCCAGTGTTCACAGCCCGGCAGGCCAAACTCAACCCCCCTGTGGGCCCAAGGGGCGATTTCGCGGCCGTCGTGCATCGGCATGGTCGTTTCCGATCACGGCCCGCCGTTTCGCGCCGCACGGCCCATGCGTCGTTTTCTGGCCTTCCGACAGAGGCGGCCATGCGATAAAGACCGCCAATCCCAACCGGAGGACACGCGCATGAACGCCCCTACTCACGCCCCGCAACGCGATGCCGGTTTCTTTACCGAAACGCTGGAAACCCGCGACCCGGAACTTTTCGGTGCGATCCGCGCCGAACTTGGCCGTCAGCGCGAAGAGATCGAGCTGATCGCCTCCGAGAACATTGTTTCTGCCGCGGTGATGGAGGCGCAGGGGTCTGTCCTGACGAACAAATATGCCGAAGGCTACCCGGGCAAGCGCTATTACGGCGGCTGCCAGTTCGTGGACGTGGCCGAGACGCTGGCCATCGACCGGGCCAAGGCGCTGTTCAACTGCGAATTCGCCAACGTGCAGCCGAACTCGGGCAGTCAGGCGAATCAGGGTGTGTTTACGGCGCTCCTGCAACCGGGCGACACGATCCTTGGCATGAACCTCGCTTCGGGCGGGCACCTGACGCATGGCGCGGCGCCCAACCAGTCGGGCAAGTGGTTCAACGCGATCCAGTATGGCGTGCGTCAGCAGGACAGCCTGATCGACTATGATCAGGTCGCGGCGCTCGCGGCCGAACACAAGCCGAAGCTGATCATCGCCGGCGGCTCCGCCGTGCCGCGCCAGATTGACTTCGCGCGCTTCCGCGCCATCGCCGATGAGGTGGGCGCCTACCTGCTGGTGGACATGGCCCATTTCGCGGGCCTCGTCGCGGGCGGTCAGCATCCCTCGCCCTTCCCGCATGCCCATGTCGCCACCACGACCACGCACAAGACGCTGCGCGGCCCGCGCGGCGGCATGATCCTGACGAACGACGAGACCATCGCGAAAAAGGTCAACTCCGCCATCTTCCCGGGCATCCAGGGCGGGCCGCTCATGCATGTGATCGCCGCCAAGGCCGTCGCCTTCGGCGAGGCGCTGCGGCCGGAGTTCAAGACCTATGCCGCGCAGGTCATCCGCAACGCGCAGGCGCTGGCTGACCAGTTGATGAAGGGCGGGCTCGACATCGTTACGGGCGGCACCGACACGCATGTGATGCTGGTGGACCTGCGCCCCAAGGGCGTGAAGGGCAACGCGACCGAGAAGGCGCTTGGCCGCGCGCACATAACCTGCAACAAGAACGGCATCCCGTTCGACCCCGAAAAGCCCACCGTTACCTCGGGCATCCGGCTGGGCACCCCGGCCGGCACGACGCGCGGCTTTGGCGAGGCGGAGTTCCGCCAGATCGCCGACTGGATCGTCGAGGTGGTCGATGGGCTCGCGGCGAACGGCGAGGATGGCAACGGCGCCGTGGAAGAGGCGGTCAAGGCCAAGGTGGCCGCGCTTTGCGCGCGCTTCCCGATCTACCCGGCGCTCTGATCCCGGTCCGGGGGGAAACCCCCGGCGCCTGACCCGGTTCTGGCCATGCTGAGCACGAAGATCTTCGGCGCCGATACGGCGCTGCCGCCCCTGTTGATCGTCCACGGCCTTTTCGGCTCTGGCCGCAACTGGGGCGTGATCGCCCGCCGCCTGTCGGAAACGCGGCGGGTGGTGACGGTGGACATGCGCAACCATGCCGACAGCTTCTGGGCGGACAGCCACACCTACCCGGAATTGGCCGCCGACCTGTCCGAGGTCATCGCCGCGTCAGGCGGGCGGATGGACGTGCTGGGCCATTCCATGGGCGGCAAGGCCGCGATGATTCTGGCGCTCACGCGGCCCGAGCAGGTGAACCGGCTGGTCGTGGCCGACATCGCGCCGGTCGCCTATGCCCACAGCCAGAACCACCTGATCGCCGCGATGCGGGGCCTTGACCTCGCGGGGCTGACCAGCCGGTCCGAGGCCGACCGGCGGCTGGCGGCGACGGTAGAGGATGCGGGCACGCGGGCCTTCCTGCTGCAATCGCTCGACCTCAAGGCCGATCCGCCGCGCTGGCGGCTGAACCTCGACGTGCTGGAGCGGGAAATGTCGAAGATCACCGGCTGGCCCGAGGTGCAGGGCCGGTATGAGGGCCCCACCCTGTTCCTGACCGGGGCCCTGTCCAGCTATGTGCAGCCCGAGGCGCGCGCGACGATCAAGGGGCTGTTCCCTGCGGCGCGCTTTGCCAAGCTGCCGGGCGCGGGCCATTGGCTTCATGCCGACCGCCCGCGCGAATTCGAGGCCGCCGTGGCGGCCTTCCTGTCCTGACCTCAGCCGGACCTCAGCCGGGCTTGCGCATGCGGTCGATCAGGCCGTTCTTCAGCACGAAGTGGTTGTAGATCGCGCCCACGACGTGAACGAAAACCAGAAGAAGCAGGGCAAGCTTCAACGCCTCGTGCAGTTCCGCACCGGTGCGCGACAGCCCGAACCACGCCCAAAGCCCGGTGATCGGCATCAGAAGGATCACCGCGTAGATCAGCACATGCACCACCTTCGCGACCAGCGCCTGCACCGCGCTTTCCCCCTTGGCCGCCGGCGGCACACCCACCCGGCTGCGCATTTCCAGCCGCCACAACATCAGCAGCAACAGGATCATGCCCCCGAAGATGTGAAAAAGCTGAAGCGCGGACTGTTCCGCAATGCCGCCGCGCAGGCGCGTGAAAAAGTCGTGCTTGATGGTGTCATGCAGCAGGAATTGCGGCACGAGGATCGCGGCCACGATCCAGTGCAGACGGATTTGGCCCAGCGAATAGCCTTTGGAAACCGGCATGTAAGCTCCGAAAGATACAACAGCGGAAACGTTCCGGCCGGACGGCCGGAGCGCGGGCATCCTCGCATGTCCCGGCCGATCAGGAAATGGCTTTCGCCACCTGCCAACTGACCGGGATCGCAAGGGCGAAACCGATCGCCGCCGCGATCAGGATCGGTTGCAGCGTGGCGTGACCGCTGACCAGCGCAATCACCACCATCGTGCCCATGAGCGTGGTCGAAACGATCGAGAACAAGAGCAGCGTCAAACGAGTCATGGCAGTCTCCAAGGGCCATCGCGGTTCCGGGCCAAGGATCGGCGCAGCGGCGGGCGGGCCGCCTTGATGCATGTCAATTCACATTCCCATTTCGGCATTCAATTTGCCGCGACCTGCCGGGCAGCGTAGCCGGGCCCTGATCTCGCCGCTGTCGCCGCGCAGGCTGCGCTGCGTGGCGATGCAGCCCGTGACCTCGGGGATGAGGGCGACCATCTGCTGGCGGATGGCCGCGCGGTCGCGCCTGTCCGCCCAGCCGAAGCGGATCACCTCGACCCAGTCGCCCCTGCGATAGACGGAATAGGCCCGCCCCTCCCGCGTCACATGCACCACATGCGCACCGAACATGGCGGGCGCGGGGCTGTCGCAACCGGCAAGCAACAGGCACAGGATCAGGCTGAGGCGCGGCATTGGCTCCCCTTTCCTGCAAAGCCTGCGCCGGCTTGGTTAAGAAATCCTTGCGCCGAGTAAGCGGCGAGTAAGCGTCGGGCAAGCGCCGGGGCGGTTGACTTGGACACGCGCTGCGGCAAGTAAGACAGAAACGCCCTGCATGGAGACCGCGATGACCAAGTCCACCGCTTTTCGCCTGCTGACGACCTTCCTCGTCCTGACGAGCCTTTCCGCCTGCGACATGGTCGCCGGGGCCGGAAAGGACATCCAGAAGGCCGGCGCAGCGATCACGCAACAGGCGCAGAAGACCCAGGCAGGGATGTAGGTCGCGGCCCTAGCCAGCCGGGGCCCACATCACCTCTTCCACCCGCGGCGCGCCGGTCGCAAGCATGACCAGCCGGTCGAAGCCAAGCGCGATGCCGCTTGCGGGGGGCATGATCTCCAGCGCGCGCAGGAAATCCTCGTCCAGCGGATAGCGCTCGCCATAGACCCGCGCCTTCTCGTCCATCTCGGCCTCAAACCTGCGGCGCTGTTCGGCGGGGTTGGTGAGCTCGCCGAACCCGTTGGCCAGTTCCACCCCGCAGGCATAAAGCTCGAACCGTTCGGCCACGCGCGGATCGTCGGGCGCCGGGCGGGCAAGGGCCGCCTCGGCCACCGGATAGCGGTCAAGGACGGTCGGCCGGCCATGGCCCAGATGGGGTTCCACCTTCGCGACCAGAACCCGGCTCACCAGATCGGACCAGGTGTCGCCGGGCGCGACGCGGATACCGATCGCCGCAACCTGCGGGGCCAGCCGGTCAAGGTCGGGCACGCCCGTCGCATCGACCGTATCCAGAAGATCGACCCCGGCGAACCGCAGGAAGGCCTCGGCGACAGACAGACGCTCGGGCGCGGCAAAGGGATCGCAGTCGATGCCGCGAAACCGGAAGACGGAGGCGCCCGCCTGTTCGGCTGCGAGCCGCAGGAAGGCCGCGCAATCGTCCATCAGCACCGTATAGTCCGCGCCTGTCCGATACCATTCCAGCATGGTGAATTCGGGCGCATGAAGCGCGCCGCGCTCGCGATTGCGCCAGACATGGGAAAAGGCGGCGATCCGTTCCTCGCCCGCGGCCAGCAGCTTCTTCATCGCGAATTCGGGGCTCGTGTGCAGATACATCCGCCGGGTGCGGCCCGCGTCGTCCGTCGCCTCGGTCGCAAAACCGTGCAGATGCGCTTCGTTACCCGGCGAGACCTGAAGCCCCGCGGGATCGACCTCGACAAAGCCTTCCGCGGCCAGCCACGAGCGGATCGCGGCCTGTATCCGGTTGCGCGCCAGCAAAAGCGGGCGGCGGTCGGCGTGGCGGTGCGGGGCCCACCAGGGGCTTTCAAGCGGGGGCGGGGGCATGGTCTGCGGCTTTCGGCTGGAAATTCCGGGAAAGATGCGTTAGGCGCGGGCGTCCAATCCCCCGCCTGATACGACAGGCGCCCCGAAGCCACAAGGAAGACACCCGTGAAAGTCATCGCCTCGAGCCTCCGCAAGGGCAATGTCGTCGAGCTCGACGGCAGGCTCTACGTCGTTCTCACCGCCACCAGCTTCCACCCCGGCAAGGGCACGCCCACGACCCAGGTGGACATGCGCCGCATCTCGGACGGGGTGAAGGTCTCGGAGCGCTGGAAGACCACCGAACAGGTCGAGCGCGCCCATGTGGACGAACGCGAATACGACTATCTCTACGAGGACGGCGAGGGCTTCCACTTCATGGAGCCGGAAAGCTACGAACAGGTCACCGTGGCCCCAGATGTCGTGGGCGACCAGAAGCCCTACCTGACCGAAGGCATGCGCGTCTTCCTGCAGGTGCACAACGGCGTCGCCATCGCGATCGAACTGCCGCAGAAGATGACGGTGGAAATCACCGAGACGGAACCGGTCGTGAAGGGGCAGACCGCCTCGTCGTCCTACAAGCCCGCCATGACCGATATCGGCGTGCGGGTGATGGTGCCGCCGCATATCGGCGTGGGCACCCGGATCATCATCAACACCGAAGACAATTCCTACGTCGAGCGTGCGAAGGATTGATCGCCTGCGCGGGGCCGGAAAACGGCCCCGCCGCTTCCGGCGTCAGTAGTTGCCCAGCGTCTGCACGCCGATGTAGGGCGCAAGCCCCGAACGCGGCGAGAAGTCCACGCCGCCGGTCAGGTGGCTGCCGTTCAGCCCGGCCGAGAACATCCCCGAACCCTGTTCGAAATTGTAGCCGGCACCGATCTCGGGTTGCCAGCTCCGGCGCCCCGCCACGGTCGCCACCACCTTGAACTTGTTCGGCGCAAGGCTGTTGGCGAAGTCGAAATAAACCAGCGCCTTGGCGCCATTCACGCTGCCGGAGCTGCTGACGTTCGCCTGCGCGAGACCGGCGAAGAGTTCGGGCTTGGTCTGCTGGCCGAAGGTCAGGTCGATCCCGAGCAACGCCTTCGTCGAGCTTTGCGCCAGCGCGGGAAGCGGCGCCAGGGCCAACGCGGCCATCAGCCCGGACAGCGCCGCGGCACGTTTCAGGATGTTCATCGCTCTTTCCTCAATAAGTAGGTGTTGGCACCTGCAAAGGCACAGCGCATTGTAGCTTGATCGAGTGCCCGATTCAACGTGCAGAGCCGCGCGAAGGCCCTGCTCTACAAGGTTTGATCACGCGCTTGCATCCTTGCACACCGCCTCTGCGCGGATGGCGGCCCCAGCCTCTTGACGGGTCCGGGGCGGGAACCCACGCTCGCCCCATCCAACAGAGGATAAGGCCATGACCGACACGCCCCATATCGCCCAGAAAGCCCCCTTTGCCGTCGATCTCGAAGCCGGCAAGAGCTACTTCTGGTGCGCCTGCGGCCAAAGCAAGAACCAGCCCTTCTGCGATGGCAGCCACAAGGGCACGGGCTTTGCCCCGACGAAGTTCGAGGCGACGGAAAGCAAGAAGGCGTTCCTCTGCGGCTGCAAGCATTCCGCCTCGGCGCCCTTCTGCGACGGATCGCACAAGGCGCTCTGAACCCGGTCAGGCCAGGGCGGCGAAGGCCATGGCATTCATGCAATAGGCAGGCGGCCGGACGGCCCCTGCCGCATTCAGCGCAAGCCAGCCCAGACAGTCGCCCTTGTGCGGACAAGCGGCACAGACACCGATCATGCGGTCCAGCCCGTCGCGGCTGAGCCGCCGCGTCCGCAGAGCACCGGTCAGGTTTGCACCGATGGCCCGCGCCATCCCCCGGGCGACCCAGAAATCGGGGATCGAGTCGATGAGACCGTCATCCACCATGCTAACCTCCGACGGCGTGGATCGAACCAGTCAGGCCACTGTCGCCGTGCGGGGCCATCTGCGACAATGATGCAGGTCAAATCCCGCGCGCGGGGGGCGCGGACGGATCGCCATGAACGGCGGAATTCAACGCCCTGAGAAGCGCGCGGTCGGGCTCTATCGTCAGCGCGGCCTCTGCCCGCAAAAGCGCCTCGTCGGACAGTCTGGCGGCGGCGGGGCCGAAATCCTCCGGATCGAGACGGGCGAGAACGCCAAGCGCCTTGTGCAACCGCATCTGCACCTCGACGAGGCCCGCGCCGTCACGGGCGATGGGGCGAAAGACGTCCTCGAACATGTCCTGCACGCGGATCTCCGGCACCCAGAGGCGGGGATGGCGCAACGTGATCTCTCGCGGGCCGGCCCAGAGCGACAGAAGGCGCACCGCCCGGCCGATCACGTCGATGGCCGTGCCGGGATCGTTCACCGCCGGCGACAGCGCCCGCGAGGCGATCTCGGTCAACACGCACAGGCCGAACCGCGGGTCCTGATCGAAGCCGCGCACCGCGCCGATGCGGAAGGCCCCGGCGAAGCGGGCCGGGTCCGCCGCCTGCGCCTGCCCGACAAGAAAGCACAGCGGCGCGGCCGGGGTGACGAAGGCGCCGGGCAACGCCTCGACATGCACCTGAAGCCCCGCCGCCTCGGCCGCAGCCTGAAGCGCGCCGCTGTCGAGATGCTGCACATAGCCGACCTGACCGGGATAGATCGGAACGGCATCCGCCGGCCGCGGACCCCGCCGGGGATGCCCGCCGAGATAGGGTGCCTCCATCCGCACGCGCATCGCGGCCTCTGCCGCCGCCTCGACCCGGCCAAGCACGTCGCGCATCCGCCCGAAATCGCTCAGATGCGCGATCCAGCGCAGCATGGTGACGACGATGATCGCGACCATCACAAGAGTGACGGCGAACAGCACGAGCCGCCCGCTGGCGCTGTAGATCCCGGCCTTCAGCGCGATGATGCCCACCAGCGAGAACAGGAACGCCCCGAGAAAGGTCGCCATGACGTTCTGCGTCGTGCCGTCCTGCATCAGCAAAGCCACCGCCCGCGGCGTGGCCGCTTGCGCCGCCCCCGACAGGGCCGACACCATGATGCCCAGCGAGAAGGTCGTGACCGCAAGCATCGACGAGGCAAGGATGGTCAGGATCGTCTCGACCGAACTGGCGCCAAGGCCCGACCCGAGATCGCCCGGAAGCAACCGCTGCGCCAGCGCGGCCAGCAGCGCCGCCACCACGCCCATCAGGGCGTAAAGCGTGGCGCGCACCCAAAGCTTGCGCACCAGCGCCAGAAGCCGCCATTTCCAAAGTGAGATCATCGCCCCTCCGGTGCCCGCGTCTCCTGCCAACTGACCGCTTCCGCCGGACGGCGAGCCGCGTTATCCTTACGGTCATGTTTACCATCGAACACGACTTCGACGCGACCGTCATCACCCTTGTGGACGAAGGGGGCCAACCGCTCATGGAAGACGTGACGGTGAACGCCTTCGAAGATTGCGTGACGGTCGAACAATACGACCCGCAGCGCGACGAGGTGGTGCGGGTCACGTTCTCGCTGACGCAGGTGCGCGACCTCGGCGCGGCGCTGAACCTGCCCGAAGGTGTCTATCGGCTGTAACCGAAGCGTTGATTCAGGCGCAAGAGGCCCCCGCCGCTTGACTTCCCCGCCCGGGCGCGGTGTATCGGCGCGAACCATTTCGCCTCGGATCAAGGGGACGCCCATGCACGCCTACCGCAGCCATACCTGCGCGGAACTCAACACCTCTCACGTCGGCCAGACCGTGCGCCTGTCCGGCTGGGTCCACCGCGTGCGCGACCACGGCGGCATCCTGTTCATCGACCTGCGCGACCATTACGGCATCACGCAGGTGCTGGCCGATCCCGACAGCCCGGCCTTCAAGGACGTCGAGAAGGTGCGCGCCGAATGGGTCGTGCGGATCGAGGGCGAGGTGAAGGCCCGCGACGAAAGCCTTGTGAACCCCAAGCTGCCGACCGGCGCGATCGAGGTCTATGTCAAGCGCCTCGATGTGCTTGGCGCGGCGGACGAACTGCCGCTGCCGGTCTTCGGCGAGACCGAATACCCCGAGGAAACCCGCCTGACCTACCGCTTCCTCGACCTGCGGCGCGACGGGCTGCACCGCAAGATGATGCTGCGCTCGAACGTGGTGCGGTCGATCCGCAACCGCATGTGGAACGCGGGCTTCAACGAATTCCAGACGCCGATCATCACCGCCTCGTCGCCCGAAGGGGCGCGCGATTTCCTCGTGCCCTCGCGCCTGCACCCGGGCAAGTTCTACGCGCTGCCGCAGGCGCCCCAGCAGTTCAAGCAGCTCATCATGGTGGCGGGCTTCGACCGCTACTTCCAGATCGCCCCCTGCTTCCGCGACGAAGACCCCCGCGCCGACCGCTCGCCCACCGACTTCTACCAGCTTGACGTGGAAATGAGCTTCGTCGAGCAGGAGGACGTCTTTGCCGCCGTGCAGCCCGTCATTCAGGGGTTGTTCGAGGAATTCGGCGAAGGCAAGACGGTGCACGCCGACTGGCCGCGCATCGCCTATCGCGACGCGCTGCTGTGGTATGGCTCGGACAAGCCGGACCTGCGCAACCCGATCAAGATGCAGATCGTCAGCGATCATTTCCGCGGCTCGGGCTTCGGCATCTTCGCGAAACTGCTGGAAAACGACGGGACAGAGATCCGCGCGATCCCCGCGCCCACCGGCGGCAGCCGCGCCTTCTGCGACCGGATGAACGCCTTTGCCCAACAGCAGGGTCTGCCGGGCATGGGCTATATCTTCTGGCGTGAGGAAGGCGGCGAGACCGTCGGCGCCGGCCCCATCGCCAAGAACATCGGCCCCGAGCGGACCGAGGCGATCCGGCAGCAGCTTGGCCTCAAGGCGGGCGACGCTGCGTTCTTCCTGGGCGGCAAGCCCGAGACCTTCGAGGCGATCGCCGGCCGCGCGCGCAACGAGATCGGGCGCGAACTGGGCCTGACGGAACAGGACTGCTTCCGTTTCGCCTGGATCGTCGATTTCCCGATGTATGAGAAGACCGACGAAGGCAAGATCGACTTCAGCCACAACCCGTTCTCGATGCCGCAGGGGGGCATGGAGGCGCTTCAGGGCGATCCGCTGAAGGTGCTGGCCTATCAGTATGACCTGGCCTGCAACGGCTACGAGCTGATCTCGGGCGGTATCCGCAACCACAAGCCCGAGATCATGTTCAAGGCGTTCGAGATCGCGGGCTATCCCAAGGACGAGGTCGAAAAGCGGTTCGGCGGGATGGTGAAGGCCTTCCGCTACGGCGCCCCACCCCACGGCGGCTGCGCGGCCGGGATCGACCGGATCGTGATGCTGCTGGCCGACGAGGTGAACATCCGCGAGGTCATCATGTTCCCGATGAACCAGCGCGCGGAAGACCTGCTGATGAATGCGCCGTCGGAGCCCACGAACACGCAGCTGCGCGAGCTTGGTCTGCGCGTCGTTCCGCGCGACTCATGCGGATAGGGGCGGCTTTCGGGCCGCCCTTTCAACTGCCGGGGCCGGGTTGCACCTGAGTCACGGCCATCGCGGCCACCGGGGCACGTTTCGCCAGCGCGCGCTGCGGCACCAGAACGCCGGTCGCCGTGCCGAGTGCCACCACCAGAAGCGCCGTCAGGCTGGCCGCCAGCAGGACCCAGTCCATCACGGCCGCGCCGCCTTCCGCTTTCAGAAACTCGGCGATACCAAATCGCATGACACCTTCCCCGACCGAACCCGGCACCCCCGCCGGGGACCCGTGCACTAACACATTGGCAACTCTGGCAAGTATGGCAGCATTGCGGCATGAAGAAAGCGTTAATGGCACCGACTGTTGCCCACCTGAAAAAGGTGAGACGGCGGCAGCGGTGATCTGTTACCAAGCGTAAACAATCGGCTCAGGAGGTCGCGATGGAACCCGCTCGGAAAGACCCAAGGAAGTTCGGTCAGCCCGTTGCGAACTGGTCCCCACCGCCCCGGCCCGAATCACTTGTGCTTGAGGGCCGCCATGTGCGGCTGGAACGGCTCGACGCCGATCAGCACGCGGGCGACCTGCATCGCGCCAATTCCGCAAGCGACGAAATCTGGGATTACCTGCCCTATGGCCCGTTCAACTCGGCCACCGCCTATCACCGCTGGGCCCGGGGCATGGCGGACCAGACCGACCCCTATTTCTTCGCCGTCCGCGATCTTGCCACCGGCCATGCCGCGGGCGTCGCCTCATTCCTGCGCATCTCGCCCGAAGCCGGGTCGATCGAGGTCGGCCACATCAACTTCTCGCCCGAGCTGCAGCGCACGCGCGCCGCGACCGAGGCCATGTATCTGATGATGCAATGGGCCTTCGAGGCGGGCTATCGGCGCTACGAATGGAAATGCGACGCGCTCAACGTGCCCTCGCGGCGCGCGGCGCAGCGGCTGGGGTTCAGCTACGAAGGCATCTTCCGGCAGGCGACCGTCGTGAAGGGGCGCAACCGCGACACGGCCTGGTTCGCCGCGATCGACAAGGAGTGGCTCGCCCTCAAGGCCGCCTATGAGGTCTGGCTGAGCGACAGCAATTTCGACGCGGACGGACGCCAGATCGAGCGTCTGTCCGATCTGACGCGTCTCGTGCGCGCCGCAAGCGATCCGACGCTGGACGACTAAGGCCGCAGGCTGCCCGGCCCATCGGCCCGCCCCCGCGTCCAGACCGGGGCGCCGCGGTCGATCCGGTCGCGCAGCAGCCGCGCCAGCCGACTGAGGTCCGCCTCGCGCCCGCCGGGGCGACGGCTGCCGAACCCGGCGGCGGCCTCGGCCAGTTGGGCATCCTGTGCGCTGATCGCGACCCCGCGCAGAAACCGCACCACGTAGTCGCGGGCGCGTGCGTCCGGCCCGGTCGCAAGAATCCCCTCGGCCATCGCCAGATCCTCGCGCAGGGCGATGGGGTCGGGCTCCATCTCCGGCTCGGCCATCGGGCGGCGTTCGGGGCCGGGCTCTGCCGGAAGATGGGCGAGGATCGCCCTCTGGAAGGCCTCGACCCCGGGGATCGGTTTCTCCAGAAAGCCGTCCGCACCGGCAACCAGCGCCGCCGGCGCCAACAGCGCGTCCCCGCTCGTTCCCAGGATCACGCGCGGGCGGGACGTGCCGCGGGCAAGCGCGGCGATCAACTCTTCCCCCGGGCCGTCGGGCAGACCAAGGTCCACGATCAGCACGTCGGGCCGATAGACCCGCAGGTGCCGATAGGCCGCCGCCAGCGTATCCGCACGCCGGAGCCGCGCGCCGCTGTGATGGCACAAAAGCCGCAGCGCCTCGCAGGCGTAGCGGCTGTCTTCTACCGCCAGCAGGGTCAGGCCCGACAGCGGGCGCGGCGCATCCCCCGCGAGATAAGCGGCAATGGGAACGATCTCGGGCATGGCTGCTCCTCCGCTCATGGGTCGAGTCGCATTGAACGCCCCAATGCCTAATGCCGCGTAAACCACGCGCCCTCTTGCGCCCCCCAGCCCCGCGCCGCATAACCGATCCGACCGCAAGGGAGCCCACCATGATCGGACGCCTCAATCACGTCGCCATCGCCGTTCCCGACCTCGAGGCCGCTGCCGCGCAATACCGCGAGACGCTCGGGGCCAACGTCGGCGCGCCGCAGGACGAACCCGATCACGGCGTGACGGTGGTCTTCATCACCCTGCCGAACACCAAGATCGAGCTGCTTTACCCGCTGGGGGACGCCTCGCCGATCAAGGGCTTCCTTGAAAAGAACCCCTCGGGCGGCATCCATCACATCTGCTACGAGGTGGATGACATCATCGCCGCGCGCGACCGGCTTCAGGCGCAGGGCGCCCGGGTCCTGGGAACGGGAGAGCCGAAGATCGGCGCGCATGGCAAGCCCGTGCTGTTCCTTCATCCCAAGGATTTCAACGGCTGCCTGATCGAGCTGGAGCAGGTCTAGGCCATGTCGATCGGGAACGGCATCCTGCTTTTCGTGATGATCTGGTTCCTGATCTTCATGCTGGCCATGATGATCCCGACCCGGTCGCAGGCCGAACAGGGAGAGGTGGTTCCGGGCACGCCCGCCTCGGCCCCCTCAAAGGTGAACCTTGCGCGCAGGGCTCGGTTCACCACGGTGCTTGCGCTTGTCGTCTTCGGTCTGATCTGGGCGGTGATCCGGTTCGACCTGATCCACGCGCCCACGCTCAACGACCTGCCGATGGCCCCGCCTGCGGGAGCCGCCGGATCAGGTGGGTGAAGGCCGCCGCCGCGAGGATCGGCACGACAAGGCCCAGGATCGGCACCGACAGCGGCAGCGCGACCAGCACGCCAAGCGCCCAGACCTGCCCGATGTTGCGGCGCACCAGCGCACGCGCGTCGGGCGCGGGCAGACGGCGCGACGCCGCGCCTTCGGCGAAATCGCGGCCCAGCAGGTAGCCGTTGACCGCCCAGAACAGGAACGGCGCCAACGGCCCGGAGAGCGCGTAGAAGACCAGCGCGACAAGGTTCACGATCAGGCTGAGAACGGCGAGGCGCAGGCCCGCGCCGATGATCTCAGCCCATCCCTGTGCGCGGGCGGGCGGCAGGCCGGGGTAGTGGCGCGCCTCGACCGCCTCGGCCACCTCGTCAAGGAACAGGCTGGTGAAGGCCGCGGCTACAGGCACCATCAGGAACCCCGAGAGCAGCGTCACGCTCAGCAAGGCGACACCGCCCGCAAGCCAGTGCACGCCGCCCACCGCGCCGATCCACGGCAGCGTGAAATGGGCGGGCAGGATCGTATCGACCAGCCAGACCGCGCCCACCATCAGAAGCCCGAAAAGCAGCACCGTCAGCCCGACACCCCGCCAGAAGACGGACTGGAACCGCGCGTCGCCGAACTGGCCGATCGCGCGCAGGATGTCGGTCAGGATCATGCGTCCACCCAGACCACCTTTGCGGCCATGTCAGGGCGCGGCCGTTCGGGGGGCGCCGCGCGTTCCGAGCCGATATGAACAAAGCCCGCAAGGCTTTCGCCCGCACGCAGCGCAAGGCCTTCTTCCAGAAATCCGCGGTCGTAGGCGGGCCAGCCGGTCAGCCATGCCGCGCCCCAGCCGGCGGCAAGCGCGGCGTTGACCAGCGACAGCGCCACGGCCCCGGCGGACAGCACCTGTTCGATCTGCGGGACCTTGTCCGACTCGACGGGCGCCGAGACGACGGCCACCGCAAGGGGCGAGTCGGCGAACTGCGAGATCCCCTTGGCCGCGCGATCCTCGGGCAGGCCAAGCGCCGCCGCCCGGGTCGCGGCCAGCGTCGCAAGCCGCTCCAGCGCGCCGCGTTCCAGCACGATCAGCCGCCACGGCTCAAGCTTGCCATGATCGGGCACACGCAGCGCGGCCGTCAGGATCGGGTCCAGCGCCGCGCGCCCGGGGGCCGGCGCGGCCAGCGTCTTGGCGGGCCGCGAGCGGCGGGTCAGCAGGAAATCGAGCGCGGCGGGATTGGGTGTGGGCATGGCGGGCCTTTCGGGCTGTGCCCCGCCGATGTCGGAACGCGGCGGGGATGGATCAAGGGGGAGTCAGCGGACGACCAGAACGGGGCGGTCGGTATGGGCCACGATCTTGCCGCTCTGGCTGCCCAGCAGCATCCGTTCCAGCCCTTGCCGCCCGTGCGAACTGACCACGATCAGATCGGCCCCGCGTTTCGCGGCCTCGTCCAGAACGGCATCGGCGGGACTGTCCGCGCTGCGGGTCACGAAGTCCGCGGCAACGCCTGCGGCCTCGGCCGCGGCCGCGACCTCGGCCCGGACGCGATCGACCTCGTCGGCCACGCCGCGATCGTAAACATCCATCGCGCCGCTTTCGATCAGCGCCTCGAGCGCGAAGCCCGTCACCGGAACCAGCACCATGAGAACCGCCACGCGCGCCTTCGTCAGCGCGGCAAGGCCAAGGCCCTGACGCAGGCCCTTGGCGGCGACCTCTGACCCGTCCGTTGCAATGAGGATGTTGCTATACATTCCTGCCTCCTTGGCGGCGGCGCCCGACCGGCGTCGGCCGGACCTTCGCGCAACGCCCCGCCAGCGGCAAGGGCGGATGTCGCCAAGGCGGCGGTCAATCAGCCGGCGAAGAAATAGGCCTCCATCTCGCCGATGAGGGTGGACACGAAGGCATCGAAGCGCGGCCCCGGCTGACGGGCGGCCACGGTTTCGGCCAGCGGATCGGCCGCGGTGATCGCGCTGCCGGACAGCTCTTCCAGCACGGCATGGCCGCAGAAGGGCACATAGGCCTCGGAATAGCCGCCCTCGTGCACAAGGGTCAGACGCCCGTCGCAGAGATCGGCCGCCGCCTCCATGACCATCCGCGTCATCTCGCGGAAGGTCTGCGCCGTGGCCAGCATCCGCGACAGGGGATCGACGGCCGCCGCATCGAAGCCGCAGGCGACCACGATCGCGTCCGGCTCGAAGGCCTCAAGCGCGGGCAGGACCAGCCGCTCCATCGCCTCCAGATAGCCGGCATGCCCGGTGCCGGGCGGCAGCGGCACGTTCATGTTCGCCCCCTCCCCCGCGCCGGCGCCGCGATCTTCGACATCGCCGGTGTCCAGCGGGTAGTTGCGTTCCTGATGGATCGAGATGGTCAGCACGTCCGGCCGGTCGTAAAAGATCGCCTCGGTCCCGTTGCCGTGGTGGACGTCCCAATCGACGATGGCGACGCGCTCGGTCAGGCCGCGGGCAAAGGCCGCCTCGACCGCCACGGCGATGTTGGCCAGCAGGCAGAAGCCGTTGGGCCATTCCGGCAGGCAATGGTGCCCCGGCGGACGCGACAGCGCATAGGCATTCTCGGCCCGCCCCGACAGCACGTCAAAAAGCGCGCCCTTGGCGAGACCGGCAGACAATGCCGCCACCTCGAACCCGCCACGCCCGAAAGGCGTCCGCAGACCGAGTTCCCCGCCGCCCGCATCCGACATTTCCTTGAACCGGCGCAGGAAGCTTTCGGGATGAACGCGGGCAAGGTCGTCCCACGTGGCCATCGGGGCGCTTGTCGCGCGCAGGTCGTGGATGAGGCCCGTCACCTGCATCAGGTTCACAAGGCGCCGTTTCGTCTCTGGCCCCTCGGGCAATCCCGCCGGCATGGGCTGGACCAGACCGCCCACCGGCATGGTCAAGGCATAGTTGCCGCCGTGGTGCCAAAAACACCGCTCATCCCAGTAGAACGCCGTGGCCATCCGTCCCCCCGTCATGCCCCCGTCTTGCCTTCGCCAAAGCCTAGGCGCAGGATCGAAAGCGGGCCAGAATTTTCGTGCAGGGAGGACAGGATGGCCGATCTGCCGGACTTGACCGCCCGCGCGCGACCGGGGGCCGAGATCGCCGTGCGGGTGACGCCGCGCGCCTCGCGCAACGCCCTAGTGACCGAGGGCGACGCCATACGCATCTATGTGACGACCGCACCGACCGACGGCAAGGCGACCGCGGCCGTGCAGAAGCTTCTGGCAAAGGCGCTTGGGGTGGCGCCAAGCACGCTGGACCTGATCCGCGGGGCCACGTCGCGCGACAAGGTCTTCCGGCTGCGCGACTGATTGCGCCGCGTCAATGCGGGCGGCGGACCCGCCCGGCCAGAGTAAAACCGGCGTTTTCCACCCAAAAGCATGAGAAAATTCATGCCTTACCCCTTTCCGCGAGGAAATCATAAGCTAGACTACTATCCATTGGGGGTGCCGACGCAGGGTGCCCGCTGCAAGGAGGGCAAAGCATGTGGAGCGGCCTTCTCGACCGGCTTCTGACAGGGCTCATCCGCGAAGGTGAGCTGGTCGCGACCTACCCGGACGGCCGTGTGCGACGCTACGGCAGTGGAACACCGAAAGTCGCGCTGAGGTTCACCGATCGCGCGCTACCGCGCAAGCTCGTGCTGCGCCCCGACCTCGCGCTTGGCGAAGCCTACATGGACGGCAAGATCGAGATCGAGGGCGACGACCTGCACGGGCTGCTCGCGCTGTTGATGACGAACCTCGAAACCCAGCCCGCGAACTGGCGCGACAGGCTGCTGCACCTGCGCACATGGCTGCGCCCGCTCGAGCAATTCAACCCAATGGGCCGCGCGCGCAGGAACGTGGCGCATCACTACGATCTGTCGGGCGAACTCTACGACCTGTTTCTGGACGAGGACCGCCAGTATTCCTGCGCCTATTTCGCCGACCCGTCGATGACGCTGGAAGAGGCGCAGCGGGCGAAAAA
>JAGWVA010000058.1 GCA_028875855.1 Paracoccaceae bacterium | reverse complement strand
GCAGCCTGCGGCAAGGCATTCTTCGCCGGCCGGGGTTTCCAGATAGGTGTGGCAGGCCGGCACGTCGTAGCCCGCGCCCGTCAGGGCGCCCGCGGGGCAGGCGGTCAGGCAGGGCTTGCCGGGGCAGGTGTCGCAGGGGCAGGGGGGCGCGGGCGGCAGCTCGATCCGCCCCGGCAGCGCCAGCGCGCCGCGGAAGGACACGAGAAGCCCCGCCGTCTCATGCACCAGAAGCGTCACGGGCGAGGCCCAGACCCGCCCCGTGCGCAGCGCCCACGAATAGAAAGGCCGGTAGGGCGGGCCGTCGAAGGGAAAATGCGCGCGCGCGCCCATCCGGTCCGCCAGCGCCCCGATCACCCGGGCCGACCAACGGTCGAGAGGGTCCGCGGCCCCATCGGCGAATTCCGGGGCTGCGGTGACATATGCCCAGAAACCGGGCTCGGCAGGCCCCAGAAGGAGGACAGTGCCGCCAAGCCCTTCCTCGGGCGCGGGATGGAAGCCACCGATGACGGCCAGCCTCTCGGCGGCTGCCGCCCCGGCGACATCGTCCAGCGACGTCATTCGCCCCGCGGCTTGATGCGCGGCTCGGTCGAGCGGATGAGAGAGCCCGCACCGTGATCGGTGAAAAGCTCAAGCAGGCAGGCGTTGGGGATGCGCCCGTCAAGGATCACCACCGCGCGCACGCCCTGTTCCAGCGCGGCCAGAGCGGTTTCGGTCTTGGGGATCATGCCGCCCGCGATGATGCCGCGGTCGGTCAGGTCGCGCACTTCCTCGGGGGAAAGCTGGGTCATCACTTCGCCGCTTTCGCCCTTCACGCCCGGCACGTCGGTCAGGAGCAGCAGGCGATCGGCCTTCAGCGCGCCGGCGATGGCGCCCGCCGCCGTGTCGCCGTTCACGTTGAACGTCTCGCCATTGTCGCCGGGGCCGACGGGGGCCACGACGGGGATGATCCCGGCCTTGAAGAGATCGTGCAGCACCTGCACCCGCATGTCGCGCGGACGGCCGACAAAGCCCAGCTCCGGGTCGTCGGGTTCGCAGACCATCAGGTCGTCGTCCTTGCCCGAGATGCCGACCGCGCGGCCACCTTCGTCGTTGATCGCCTGCACGATCCGCTTGTTGACGAGGCCGGACAGCACCATCTCGACCACCTCGACGGTGGCGGCATCGGTCACGCGCTTGCCGCGCACGAAGTCCGACTTGATCCCCAGCTTGGCCAGCAGCGCGTTGATCATCGGCCCGCCGCCATGCACCACGACCGGGTTCACGCCGACCTGCCGCATCAGCACCACGTCGCGGGCGAATTCGGCCATCGCCTCGTCATCGCCCATGGCGTTGCCGCCGAACTTGATGACGACGATGGAGCCAGTGTAGCGCTGCAGGTAGGGCAGGGCTTCGTTCAGCGTCTTCGCTGTGGCGATGGAGTCACGCATGTTCATGAGCTGCTTTTTCATGGCTGGTCCCGGGGCTGGACCCTTTTGGTAGTCGCTTTGCGCCCCGCTGCCAAGGGCCGCTGCGGCGCGTTGCGTTTTTCCCTGCCTCGGATAGGGTCGGGCCAACGGGAGGTGCGCAATGAGCGGCGAAGGGCAGAAAACACTCGTCTTGACCGGGGCAAGCCGGGGAATCGGCCATGCGACGGTGAAGCGCTTTTCCGCGGGCGGCTGGCGGGTTCTCACCTGTTCGCGTCAGCCCTTCGATCCGCGCTGCCCATGGCCCGGCGGCGAGGAAAACCACATCCAGCTTGATCTGGCCGACCCCAACAAGACCATCGCGGCCATCGAGGTGATCAAGGAAAAGCTGAACGGACGGCTGGATGCGCTTGTGAACAACGCCGGCATCTCGCCCAAGGGGCCGGGGGGCAGCCGGCTCAACACGCTCGAGACAGACCTGCGGACATGGGGGCAGGTGTTCCATGTCAATTTCTTCGCGCCCATCGTGATGGCGCGCGGGCTGAAGGACGAACTGACGGCGGCGCGGGGATCGGTGGTCAATGTCACCTCGATCGCGGGCAGCCGGGTGCATCCCTTCGCGGGCGCCGCCTATGCCACGTCCAAGGCCGCGCTGGCCGCGCTGACGCGCGAGATGGCGCATGACTTCGGCCCCCTTGGCGTGCGCGTCAACGCCATCGCACCGGGCGAGGTAGAGACCGCGATCCTGTCGCCGGGCACGGAAAAGATCGTCGAGACGCTGCCGCTGCGCCGTCTGGGCCAGCCGTCTGAAGTGGCGGACGTCATCTGGTTCCTGTGTTCGCCGCAATCGAGCTATGTGACGGGCACCGAGATCGAGGTGAACGGCGCCCAGCACGTCTGAGGCGCTATTCCAGTCCCGCGATGATGGCGCGCAGCGTCTCGATCCCGTCGCCCTTCTCGGACGAGGTCAGCACCATTTCGGGGTAGGCGGCGGGGTGTTTGGACAGCGCGCCGCGGACCTGGGCCAGAACCTTTTCGCGTTCGGTCTGGCTGACCTTGTCGGCCTTGGTCATCACCACCTGAAAGGTCACGGCAGACTTGTCGAGAAGGCTCAGGATCTCCTCGTCCACGGCCTTCACGCCGTGGCGCGTGTCGATCAGCACGAAGGCCCGGCGCAGCGTCGCGCGCCCCGAGAGATACTGTCGCAGCAGCTCCTGCCATTTCGCCACCACGGCCACCGGCGCCTCGGCGTAGCCATAGCCCGGAAGGTCAACGAGGTAACGCTGATCGCCAAGCGCGAAGTAGTTGATCTCTTGCGTCCGGCCCGGCGTGTTCGACGCCCGCGCAAGGGATTTGCGCCCCGTCAGCGCGTTGATGAGCGACGACTTCCCGACGTTGGACCGGCCGGCAAAGCAGACCTCGATCCGGTCGGCGGGGGGCAGGCCGTTCATGGCGACCACGCCCTTCACGAAATCGACCGGGCCCGCGAAGAGCAGGCGGCCGCGTTCGCGCGCGAAGTCGTCGGGGGCCTCGGCCAGCGGGAAGGGCAGGGCGGTCATGGCAGGATCTCCACCCCGTCGCCGGGGGCAATGGGGCCGCCGGTTTCCACCGTGGCGTAAAGGCCGAAGACGGGATCGCCGCGCAGCGCGGTCAGCGCGGCAAGCGTGTCGCCCTCGATCCGGCCGGTGGCGGGGTTCACCGTGGTGGCGCGGCAGCGGGTGATCTGTTCCGTCACGCGCAGCACGGCAGCGCCGATCTTCACGCGCTGGCCGGGAAGCGCCTCTTCGGCCCAGGCGTCCCACCCGTCGATCCAGAGGTTGCCGCGCCAGCGGAGGATCGACAGGTCCAGCCCCATCGCCGCGCCAAGCGCCGCGTTGGAGGCCAGCGACAGGATCGAGATCGACGGCTCCGGTGTGTCGGTCAGTCCGCGACCCGTCGCGCGGTAAACCCGCGCGGGTCCGGCCCGGTCTGCCGGGATCAGGGGGCGCATCCAGTCAATCAGCCGCTCGGCCTCGGTCTCGGGGTCAAGGGTGATCGCGGGACGGTCGGGGTGGGTCAGGGTGATCCGGCCGCTTGCCGAGTCAAAGGTGCAGTCGATCGCCATCAGATCCGGCGCCTTCGCCCCCCGGCAGAAGTTCATGCAGGGCGCCCAGCCGCCGTCGTCGGGCAGGCGTGCGGCCTCATGTGCGATGGCCCAGTGGCGATCCCAAGGCAGCGACGCGCCCGGCGAAAGCACAACGGACGCGAGGGCTTCGCGTCCGTGTGACTTTATCGGGTGCCGGAAGATATGGGCGAGCCGTCCGCTCATTTCTTCGCCGGGTTCTTGCGCTGGAAGCTTTCGAAGATGTTGCCAAGGATATCCGGCGCTTTCCCGTGGCTGCGCATGATCAGATACTGCTGCGCGAAGGTGATCGTGTTGTTCGTGATATAGTAGAGCACCAGCCCCGAGGCGAAGTGGCCCAGCATGAACATGAACACCCAGGGCATCCAGGCGAAGATCATCTGCTGCGTCGGATCGGCAGGGGCCGGGTTCAGTTTCTGCTGCAGCCACATCGTGATGCCCAGCAGGATCGGCAGGATGCCGATGGACAGGGCGCTGAGGACCGAGGCGTGGTCAGGCGCGGGGAAGGGCAGCAGGCCGAACAGGTTCATCCAGCTTGACGGATCGGGAACCGACAGGTCGCGGATCCAGCCATAGAAGGGCGCCTGACGCAGCTCGATCGTGACGTAGATCACCTTGTAGAGCGAGAAGAAGATCGGCACCTGGAACAGCATGGGCAGGCAGCCGGCCGCCGGGTTCACCTTCTTGTCCTTGTAAAGCTGCATCATGTCCTTCTGCAGCTTCATCTTGTCGTCGCCGGCCTTGGTCTTCAGCAGCTCGATCTCGGGCTGAAGCTCCTTCATCCGCGCCATCGAGATGTAGGACTTGCGCGACAGCGGGAAGAGGATCGCCTTCAGAACGATCACGAGGCAGATGATCGCAAGGCCAACGTTGCCGGTCAGCCCATGCAGGTTGTGCAAGAGCCAGTAGATCGGCTTGGTCAGGAAGAAGAACCAGCCCCAGTCGATCGAGTCGATGAAGCGCGGCACGCCGTCCTTGTTCTGGTAATGGCGGATCGTGTCGTATTCCTTGGCGCCCGCGAACAGGCGCGAGGTGATCGCGCCGGTCTGGCCCGCGGCGACGGTCATCACCGGCTCGCGTGCCTCGGTCTGATACATGTCGTCGGTCTTGACGTATTTCTCGACCGCCTTGAAATCCTTGCCCGCCGCCGGAATGAGCGTCGTCATCCAGTATTTGTCCGTAAAGCCGATCCAGCCCGATTTCGCGTTCAGGACCCGTGCGGGGCCGCCTTCGCTGGTGACGGCTTCCAGCTTGGTCATGCCCTCATAGGTCGTTTCCAGCAGCTTGCCGTCGGTCATCCCGACCACGCCTTCGTGCAGGATGGTCGAGGCGGCGGAATGCGCGGGTTTCCCGTGCCGGACGACCATCCCATAGGGTTCTAGCGTGACCGGCGCGCCGGTGTCGTTCTTCACGCTTTGATCGACGGTGAACATGTAGTTCGCGTCGATCGAGATCTTGCGAATGAAGGTCAGACCCTTGCCGTTCGACCATTCCAGCGTGACGGGCGTCGCCGGCGTCAGCTTGTCGCCAGAGGTGATCTTCCAGATCGTGTTGGCGCCCGGCACATCGGAATACGCCAGAGTGCCGCCGGGGGCCCAGCCATAGAGAACGTAATAGGCATGATCCTTGCCGACCGGCGACAGGAGGCGGACCAGCGGGGAATCTTTAGCTAGCGTTTCCGGGTAGCCTTTCAGCAGCAGGCTGTCGATCCGGCCGCCCTGCACCGAGATCGAGCCTTCGAGGCGCGGCGTGTCGATGGTGATGCGCGGCAGGTTCGCCGCTGCCGCCTCGGGGGCGGCAGCATTGGCGGTGGCCACGGTCTGCGCCGGTTGCGCCGTTGCGGCCGGCGCCTGCGGAGCGGCGGCCTGTTGCGTGGCGGCAGGCTGCTGGGCCGAGGGCTTCACCTCCGGCGGCGGGAAGATCAGGAACCACGCAAGGATCACGAGGAAGCTCAGGACCGTCGCGAGGATAAGGTTCTTGTTCTGATCGTCCATGTGGACCGCCGCCTTCGTTCCTGCCAGAATTCAGCCGGTGTTCAACAGAAGGGGGGGCGAAAGGTCAAGCAGTTTCGCCCCGAATCCCTGTTCTGACGGGGCGCGCGCGCTGATTTGACCTCAGACGGCGTGGCGGCCGAGGCGGATCGGCGCGGAAACGCGCGTGCGATGCGCCTCCAGCCAGGGCAGGGTTTCTTCGTAGGGCATGGGTCTGGCGATGCCGAAGCCTTGCAGGACATGGCAGCCCAGTTGGGCAAGCGCCGTTTGCTCTCCCGGGCGCTCGACGCCTTCTGCGACGGTCTCGATGCCAAGGCGTTCGGCAAGCGACAGGATGGCGGCAACCATCTGCTGCTGGCCGGGGTCCGTGTCGGCATGTGTCACGAAACTTCGGTCGATCTTGATGCGCCGGACGGCGAAGCGGCGGATGTTCGCAATGGCAGCGTGACCCGTTCCGAAATCGTCCAGATCGATCCCGCAACCAAGCTTTGCCAGCGCGGCAATCGTGTGGACAATCACATCGTTGTCGGTATCCGCGACGACGGTCTCAAGGATTTCGATCGAGAGCCGGTCGGGGGTCAGATCGAACCGGTCAAGTTCCCATTTCAGGGATTCGGCAAGCCGCGGGTTGCGCAGCTGGTCGGCCGAGAAATTCACGCCGACGCAGGGCACCCGTTGACCGGCGGCATCCCAACCGGACAGGGCGGTGAGGGCCTGAAACAGCATCGTCTCGCCCAGACGTTCGGACAGGCCCGCCTGTTCGATTACGGGCAGAAACTCGGCCGGCGGGATCAGGCCGCGGCTGGGATGCTGCCATCGGGCAAGGGCCTCGAAGCCCGCAACCTCGCCTGATTGGGCGCGGATCTGCGGTTGGAAATGCGCGATGATCTGCCCCTCGTCCAATGCCCGCTCGATCTCGGCCCGCATCTGGGAGCGATCCGCGCGGATCTGCTGGAGGTCGGCAGAGAAACCGCGAATCGCCCCGGGACCATTCCGGCTGGCGTCGTCGGCGGCGATTTCCGCGGCCTCGAGCAGGGCCGCGCCTGTCGGGGCCGGCGCCCGCGCGCCAAGGCAGAACCCGACCGACGCCGTCACATAGACCCGCGCGGCGTCGATGCTGATCGGATTGGCCAGGGCCGCCTGCAGGCGCGCGCCAAGTTGAAGAATGGCTTCCAGGTTCATCTGCCGCACCGGCTGCAGTGCCACGGCGAAACTGTCGCCTTCCAGACGGGCGATCCCGTCGCCTTCGCGCAGGGCCGAGATCAGCCGGTCCCGGCACTGTTGCAGCAGGTCCGCATGGGCGGCATGGCCGTGATCCTCGATCACTTCGGTCAGGTCATCGAGACGCAGCACGATGCAGGCCGTGCCCAGATCCCTGTCCTGCGCCATCTTCAGCGCCTTGCCGAGCCGTGCGATCATGTCGGTGCGGCCCAGTTCCGTGCCGATCGCGACAGGAAGCTGCGGCACGAAGCGGAAGGCCCCGGCGAAGAGGAACAGTCCCGGCAGACCGAGCGCGGTGAACAGCAACATCTGTTCCCCGCCGAGCCAGAAGGCGGCCAGCGTGATGGCTGGCAGGAAGGCGAGGTTCTCGGGCCGCCGAAGCTGGCCGGCAACCATGTGCAAGCTTCGCAGCAATCGTGATCCGAAAGGTTTCGGCATGGTCCACCCCAAGCTGATACCGAACCCCCACGCCCGGCAATCCAGTGCAGCTTAGGAAAACAGCCTGACCCGAATCTTAATCCCCGCCCCGAAGTTGCGGAGGATTTGACTCAATTGCCCCCGCCTCTGGCGCCATGGACCGCATCAATCCGGCGAAATCGAACAGGGCCGGGTCGGCCAGATGCGACGGGCGCACGTTCATCAGCGCGCGGAACATCACCTGCCGCCGGCCCGGGCTGCGCGCCTCCCAGCCGTCGAGGATCTGCTTGACCTGCTGGCGTTGCAGCCCGTCCTGCGACCCGCAAAGATCGCAGGGGATGATCGGGTAATTCATCGCGCGGGCGAATTTCTCGCAATCCGCCTCGGCCACGAAGGCGAGCGGGCGGTAGAGGAACAGATCGCCATCCTCGTTCACCAGCTTGGGCGGCATCGCCGCCAGCCGTCCGCCGTGAAAGAGGTTCATGAAGAAGGTCTCGAGGATATCGTCGCGGTGATGGCCAAGCACGACCGCGCTGCACCCTTCTTCACGCGCGATGCGGTAGAGGTTGCCGCGGCGCAGGCGCGAGCACAGCGCGCAATAGGTCCGGCCCTGCGGAACCTTGTCCATGACGATGGAATAGGTGTCCTGATACTCGATCCGGTGCGGCACGCCCATCCTTGTCAGGAACTCGGGCAGCACCGTCGCGGGGAAGCCCGGCTGGCCCTGATCGAGGTTGCAGGCCAGCAGGTCCACCGGCAGCAGGCCGCGCCATTTCAACTCATGCAGAACGGCCAGCAGCGTGTAGCTGTCCTTGCCGCCTGACAGGCAGACGAGCCAGCGCGCGCCCGGCTCGATCATGCCATAGGTCTCGATCGCCTCGCGCACCTCGCGCACGATGCGCTTGCGGAGCTTCTTGAACTCTGTCGTGGAGGGCGCGCCGTGGAACAGCGGGTGGATGTCGTCGTCGGCCTCGTCCAGCATCAGGATTTGCCCTTCGCGGAATGGTCATGGTCGCAGCCGGGCACCGGATCGTAGCCCGATCCGCCCCAGGGATTGCAGCGCAGGATGCGCCAGAACGCCAGCGCGCCGCCCTTGAACGCCCCGTGCTTTTCCAGGGCCTGCAAGGCGTAGGCCGAGCAGGTCGGCTGGAACCGGCAGCCGTTGCCCATCCATGGGCTCAGGACAAGCCGGTAGGCGTGGACGGGCAGCGCGAAGAGGCGGGCCAGCGGGCTCATGTCCGGGGTGCCTTTGCGGCGCGGTCGGCGTGAACCCTGTCCATCGCCGCGTCGAGGTCGGCCAGCAGCAGGGCATAGGGCCGATCCGCGGTCACGCCGGGCCGGCCGACAAGCACATAGTCCCAGCCCGTGCGGCCCTTCGCGGGAATCACCTCGCGCGCCAGGGCCCGGAGCCGGCGCTTGGCGCGGTTGCGGGCGACCGCGTTGCCGACCTTCTTCGAACAGGTGAACCCCACGCGGATACCGCCTGCCTGTTCGTCGTTCCCGCGCTTGCGGGCCTGCAAGAGGAAACCGGCCGTGGCCTGACGTCGCGCAGAGGCCGCGCGCAGGAAATCGGCGCGCTTTTGCAGGATCGTCAGGCATGACGAAGCCGCCGGAGAGCCGTCCGCGGCCTCGGCTGTTTCGCCTGCCACGGGACCTTCCGGCGGTGTCATCAGATCAGATCCGGGGATCAGGTCCGCCCGGCCTCAGGCCGACAGACGCTTGCGGCCCTTGGCGCGGCGCGCGTTCAGGACCTTGCGGCCGCCGACGGTCGCCATGCGGGCGCGGAAGCCGTGGCGCCGCGCGCGGACGAGGTTGGAAGGTTGATAGGTGCGCTTCATAGCGGGCTCCGTCTGTTTCGCAGGCCAAATCGAACGGATTCGAAGGCCGCCGTATATTCGAAGCCCGCTCTTTACTGGCGTGGCAACCCCAAGTCAATTCTGCGTCGCAGCTTCCGGCAGAGTTTTCCAGCCCCCTGGCGCCAAGACGCCGCGCCTCCCCTTCCAAAAGCCTTTCACCATCCCTATTGTTCTGCCAAACCTTTTGATAACCCTGTAAACAAGCGGGGTGAGCGGATGCGCGGCACGGATCTGACCCGGCCCCGCACCGGGGCGCAGGCATGTTTCTGAACTCATTATCCGGTCGCTTCCTGATCCTGACGACGATTTTCGTCGTGCTGACCGAAGTGCTGATCTTCGTGCCCTCGATCGCGCGCTACCGCGAGGATTACCTGCTGGCGCGGCTTGAACGGGCCCAGATCGCCTCGCTTGCGCTGCTGGCCAACAACGGCGCCGTGTCCGACGGCCTGCAAAAGGAGCTTCTGGCCAATGCCGGGGTGCTGAACGTGGTCCTGCGCCGCGACGCGGTGCGCCAGCTGGTGCTGTCGTCGCCCATCCCGCAGCCGGTCTATGCCACCTACGATCTGCGCACCGAGGGGCCGTTCAACCTCATCCGCGACGCCCTGATCGACCTTGTCAATCCGAACGACCGCATCATCCGGGTGATCGGCAATCCCGTGCAGGACGCCGGATCGCTGATCGAGGTCACGATCGAGACCGCAAGCCTCAGGCAGGCGATGTGGGCCTACGGGATGCGCGTGCTGGCCTTGTCGGCCGTGATCTCGGTGATGACGGCGTTTCTTCTGTTCCTTGCGGTCCGGCGCCTGCTGGTGGTGCCGATCAAGCGGGTGGTCAATCACATGACGGCCTATGCCGAGGCGCCCGAGGACGCGCGGCGGGTGATCGAACCGACCGCGTCGGTTGCCGAACTGCGCGAGGCCGAGATGGCGCTTCAGAGCCTGCAAAAGCAGTTGACGAGCGCGCTGAAACAGAAGGAACGGCTGGCCCAGCTGGGCGGCGCGGTTGCCAAGGTCAGTCACGACCTGCGCAATATCCTGAACACCGCGCAGCTCTTTGCCGACCGGATGGAGGGAAGCAACGACCCCGCGGTCGCGCGCGCGGCCCCGAAGCTGGTGGGCAACATCAGCCGCGCCGTGAACCTGTGCGAAAGCACGCTGGCCTTCGGGAAAGCCGAGGAGCCGCCGCCGAAGCTCATGCGCCTTGCGCTCCGCCCGCTGGTCGATGACGTGATCGAAAGCGAGCAGGTCGCGGCGGGCGGCGAGGATTGCCCGATTTCCTTCATTGCCGACGTGTCGCCGGGGCTCAACATCCGGGCAGACGCCGAACAGTTGCATCGGGTCCTTGCGAACCTCGTGCGCAATGCGCGTCAGGCGATCGAGGCGACCGGCCAGCCCGGCACGATCGAGATCGGCGCGGGCGACTCGGAAAGTGCCTGGTGGATTCGCGTGGGTGATTCCGGCCCGGGGTTGCCGCCCAAGGCCCGCGAGAACCTGTTCACGCCGTTTCAGGGCAACGTCCGCAAGGGCGGCTTCGGCCTTGGCCTTGCGATCGCGGCAGAGCTTGTGCGCGGCCATGGCGGCCGGCTCGAGCTTGTGCGCAGCGACGAGGACGGGACCGAGTTCCTGATCCGCCTGCCGAAAACCGTCGCCCCGTCAGAAGGTTGAACAAAGCGGGGATTCCCCCTTGCATTCCCCCGCGGGGGGGCCTAAATGGCGGCCTCACGCACCCGTAGCTCAGCTGGATAGAGCATCAGACTACGAATCTGAGGGTCGGGCGTTCGAATCGCTCCGGGTGCGCCAAAGAATTCAGGGGCTCAGGTGGAAACACCTGGGCCCTGTTTCTTTGCCGAAGACGCTGGCGCCATCGTGATCCGTGCCGCGCGCGGCAAGGCAACGGACCTCCCCCTTGTTCGACCCGTTGGTGGCGCTTACGCGCCGCCGCCCAGCTTTTTCGCGACTTTCCGGACGAGGCGCGCCGGCAGCGTCAGGCGCAGGACGCCGGACCGCAGCAGCTCGAATTTCGTCTTGGGGTGCCTCTTGGACAGCAGCGCGAGCAGGCCGCTCTTGATCCGGTCGCGCGCGGGAAAGACCCCAAGCGGGGCCGGGGCCAGCCCGAGACCGCGCAGGAGACGGTTGACCTGATGGGTCTTGGCTTCGGCATCGTGTTTGCGCAGGCAGAAATGAACGCCAAGCGCGATGGAATAATCTTCGCCGCATTTGAACCAATGCGGTGCAAGACTTGGCTGATGGACGCCCTTGCCGTGGCGCAGGTCATAGGTCATGGCCTTGCGCTGGTTTTCCGGCTTGTAGATCGCCGCCCCCATATCCCCCATGTAATAGTTTTCGATCTCGGTCACCGGCAGAATGGATCGGTCGCTGCCATCCCAGAGATTTGCCGTCCGGTCGCCGTGTATCTGGAAGAGGAACGTGGTTTCGTGATCGATATGATAGGGCGTCAGCGACCCCGGCGAGGCCATGAAGAGATAGGCGTCAAGCCAGGAAACATCGGCCCGCGACATCCCGGTCAGTTCGACGACCTCGGACATGATCCGATCGAGAAGGTCCTTGTATTCCGGATCGCGCTGGATGCTGTAGAGCAGGACCCAGGACCCGGAATCCTGCAAGTTTGCGATGGCCTTGTGGACATGTTCCACTTCCTTGTGCAGCGGGACATCCCACCCGGCCTCGACCGGGGCCTTGCCGTCCTGCCATCGAACGCTTTTGGACCCCCCCGTTTTCAGCAAGGTTTCGGCGAGGTCAGCCAGCCGTGGAAGGGTGAAAAGCGGGCTGTCTGCCAGATTGTGATCGAACAGGAAGGACTTTCGGTCGAAATCAGCGCGAAACGAAAGCGGCTTGGCGTTGAAAACCGTCTGTGTTGCGGTATCCGTCCCGTTGATGGATTGGCCGTGAATGCGTTCGGAGTCGGGAATTGCGATGTTCATCCAATATCTCCCCTCGTCAAATGAAGGGGAAAAGATGCGGCCGATAAAATATCAAATCAAATCTTTTGTATATATTATGTCCAACCCGTCAATAATTCCATTTCATCCGGTGAATTGATGATTGACTTACTGACAATCAAAGGCGCTGCCGAAGGGCGCGATCTCTTGAGTCGGCGTCGCCCAGCCAGCGACGGGCTCCCCGGTCATCCCAGCCGGCATTCCATCCGTATGGCCCGGTGAAAGCCCAGCAGGGGGCCGAGGGGGCCGGGGCGGCTTTCCCCGAGCGCGGCGAAGCCGTGGCGTTCGTATAGGGCGCGGGCGCGGGTGTTTCCGGTCACGACGTCAAGGTTGATGCGGTCGTAGCCCTGCCGCGCGGCTTCCTCCATCACCGCGACCAGAAGCTGGCTGCCGATGCCCTGTCCGCGCTGATCCTGTCCGACCGCAAGCCCGTCGATGCGGAAACGGTCGGGGGCGATGTCCTGCCGGACCAGACGCAACGCGCCGACCCGCCAGACGGCGCCGGGCCAGCCGTAGACCGCCACGAGGTCAAGGGGGCGGCCGATGGCGAAGGCGCCGACCGTGGTGCGAAAGCCGGCGATGCCGACAAGGGCGCCCTGCGGCGCGTGGGCCGTAAAGACATGGTCCGGTCGCATGGCGCGGATCAGATAGGCGCGGGCCCTTGGTTCCGGCCCGAGGAGACGGCCGAGCTTGGGCCCGAACGCCTCCCAGTAAAGCGCCGCCGCCGCGTCCGCATCCCGGGGATCAAGGCCGCGACGGATGACGATCGGGCCCATGTCTCCCCCTGCCGATGGCCTTGGCTCAGAAATCGACCCGCGAGGGCAGCCGGTCGGGGTGGCGCGGATCGCGGGCCGAATTGTTCGGGACCTGAACCCCGTTGACATAGGTGCGGATCGTGGCGTCCGGCAGTTTCGCCACCTCGCGCATGAAGGCGCGCGGGAAGAACGAGGGCGAAAGCGACTTGAACCCCGGCAGCGAGGTCAGCAGCGTCGAGGTTGCATCGGCGCACAGCGCCATCGACACCCAGCCATGATGCTCGACCTTGTAAAGCGCCTCTTCCGCGACGTCGGAGCTGACGGGTAAGGTGATCGTCACGACGTGAAAGCCTGTCTCGGACTGGAAGTCGATATAGGCGTTCAGCACCGCCGGGCTGACCCCGTAGATCACGTCGCCGCGTTGCGGACCCGCCGGCCGGCCGTTGATCGATGCGCTGAAGCTGCCCGCCGGATCGAAGATCACGCGCTGCGAGCCGTTCACCATCAACGCGCTGTGCGCGCCAACGCCCTGCAAGGTGCGGATCGAGGTGATCAGCGTCAGGGACGGCGGCGAAGGGTCGGTATAGCGAACCTGGTTTATCTCTTGCACAGGCGCGTTGGGACGCCCCGACCCGCAGGCGGAGAGAAACGCGACAAGCCCGAGACAAAGAAGGCGGCGGCTCAGGCGGGGCTGGGGCATCGCTCCCGGCTCAGCCGTCGACAAGCGCCAGGAAGATGAGCACGCAGACGGCGATGAAGGCGCCCCAGGCAACCATCTTCACAAAGCCGTTGAAGGTCTTTTCGTGCGACCGGATGTCCATCGTGCCACGTTCGTGCTTTGCCATTTCCCTGTCCTCGCGAAGGTTTTCTGCCCTCTAACCCATTTGGCGCCGCCTGTCATCACCCCAGGGCGCTAGTTGTCCGCCTTCTGCCAGAGCCAGGCGCCGTCCGCGCGCAGGGCGCGGCGGGCGCGGCCCCGGTGCAGCAGGTGGTTGAGATGGGCCACCGCTTCGACAAGGGCGAGCCCGTATTCGTCCGGTCCGATCTCGCGCTGGAACAGGACGGGAAAGCAGTCTGCCGCCGTGCGGGGGGTGGCAAGCCAATCCTCCAGCCGGTCGAGCGCCGAGACGTGGTTGTCGATCATCTGCGTCAGACGGCGCGGCAGCCCGGTAAAGGGCAGCTTGTGCCCCGGCAACACCAGTTGATCCGCCGTCGCATGGGGCTGGAAGGACCGGCAGCTTTCGATCCATTCGCCGACCGGATCGGCGGCGGGTTCCGTCGCATAGACGCCAAGGTTGGCCGAGATCGACGGCAGCAACTGGTCGCCGCCCAGAATGAGCGATTCGTCCTCGCACCAGAAGGTCGCGTGCTCGGGGGCGTGGCCGTGGCCGATCCGCACCTGCCAGTGCCGCCCGGCCATGGTGAGCCGGTCACCCTCCTTCAGTCGGGTGTAGCCCAGCGGCAGGGGGGTTACCATGTCGGCGAAGTTGAAGGGGCGTTCCGCCTTGCGCCTGTCGTAAAGGGCCGCGTCCATGCCCGCACCGCGCCAGAAGGCAAGCGTTGCGGGGTTCGGCACCTCTTCCACGTCCAGCACCAGCATCCGGGCCAGAAGCCATGCGGTGCGCGTGGTCAGAAGCTCGGCGCCCATCTCCTGGAACCATCCGGCAAGGCCGATGTGATCGGGGTGGTGATGCGTGACGATCACCCGGCGCACCGGTCGGCCCTGCATGGGGCCGGCCATCAGCGCTTCCCAGATCCGGCGGCTCCGCTTCGAATCGAAGCCGGTATCGATCACGGTCCAGCCGTCGCCCTCGTCCAGCGCATAGACGTTCACGTGATCGAGCTTCATCGGCAGGGGCAGGCGCATCCACAGGATGCCCTTTGCCACCTCGACCGCCTCGCCCTCGGCGGGGGCAAGATCGAACGGCGTGCGGATGATGTCCGGGCCGCCGTCCATCAGGCGCACAGGTCTTCGATCGTGACGGCGTAGAGCCCGTCGGCGCCCTCGCGCAGATGCGAAAGGCAGGTGGCGTATTCCGGCATCAGGCGGGTGATGAAGGCCGCGGCCAGCCGCGTGCGGGGGCCGGCCCCGCCTTCGGCCCGGGCCGCGCGCAGGTGGTAATGGCCGCCCAGCACCAGCGCGAAGGCGCGCAGATAGGGCACGGCGGCGGCGAACCGGTCCTGCATCCCGGCGGCAACCAGCGTCTCGGTGCCTTCGCGCAGCGTTTCGGCGGCGGACCAGACGGCATTGGCCAGATCGGGAAGCAGGGCACGGGCGGCCTCGGCATCGCCCTGCACCTCTTCCAGAAGGCGGCAGGCGGCCTCGCCCCCGTCCATCATCTTGCGGCCGACGAGGTCCATGGCCTGAATGCCGTTGGTGCCTTCGTAAATCGCGGTCACCCGCACGTCGCGCAGGAATTGCGCGGCGCCCGTCTCTTCGACGAAGCCCATGCCGCCGTGCACCTGAATGCCGGTGTTGGCCACCGCGATCCCGGTATCGGTGCCGTAGGCCTTGGCGATCGGCGTCAACAGGGCGGCGCGCGCCTTCCAGTCCGCGTGGCCCGTGGCCTTCGCCATGTCGAGCGCCACGCCGCAGGCCAGCGCGATGGCGCGGGCGGCGAAGATCTCTGCCCGCATCGACACCAGCATCCGCCGCACATCGGCATGATCGACGATCGCCCCCGCGCCCTCGACCGGCGTCTTGCCCTGCTTGCGATCCATCGCGTAGCCGAGCGCCTTCTGATAGGCGGCCTCGGCCACGCCGATGCCCTGCACGGCCACGCCAAGGCGGGCGTTGTTCATCATGGTGAACATGGCGCGCATCCCGTCATGTTCCTCGCCCACCAGCCAGCCCTTGGCGCCGTCATACTGCATCACGGCGGTGGGCGAGCCATGCAGGCCCAGCTTGTGTTCAAGGCTCACGACCGACAGGCTGTTGCGCGGCCCCGGATGGCCCGCCGCATCGGGGATGAACTTCGGCACAAGGAAGAGGCTGATCCCCTTTGTGCCCGGCCCGCCGTCGGGCAGGCGCGCCAGCACGAGGTGGCAGACATTCTCGGCCACGTCGTGATCGCCCCAGGTGATGTAGATCTTCTGCCCGGTGATCGCGTAGCTGCCATCCGGGTTCCGTTCCGCCTTCGTGCGCAGCGCGCCGACGTCAGACCCGGCCTGTGGCTCGGTCAGGTTCATCGTGCCTGTCCATTCGCCCGAGATCAGCTTGGGCAGGTAGGTCGCCTTCAACTGGTCGCTCGCGTGGTTTTCCAGCGCCTCGATCTGGCCCTGCGTCAGCAGCGGGTTCAGTTGCAGCGACAGGCAGGCCCCCGACATCATGTCGTTGACCGCAGAGCCAAGCGCGATCGGCAGGCCCATGCCGCCATGTTCGGGATCGGCGGCAATGGCGACCCAGCCGCCATCGCGAATCGCGCCGTAGCCCTCCGCGAAACCGGGCGAGGTTCGCACCACGCCGTTCTCCAGCTTTGCCGGGTGCAGATCGCCGGGGCGTTGCAGGGGAGCCAGAACCTCGTCGCACAGCTTTCCGGCCTCGGTCAGGATCGCCTCGGTCACCTCGCCGGCCTCGGCATAGCGCTCGGTCGCCGTGACGTCGGCGTAGTTCAGCACGTGGTCGAGCAGGAAACGCATCTCTCCGACGGGGGCGCGGTAAGGCATCGGGGTCTCCCTTGGGGCACGGCTTGGCATCGGGCGCCGCCGCGCGTATGTGACATTTCAAGACATGCTAACGCGGGGTTGCCCGCCATCAAGTCCAACGCCACGTCACGAGATGCAACAGCCGACCGAGACCCTGCCCGCTACGCCCGAAGGGCTGAGCCGCGCCGCCGCGATCCTGCGCGCGGGTGGTCTGGTCGCCTTCCCGACCGAGACGGTCTATGGCCTTGGCGCCCATGCCCGCGACGATCGCGCGGTGGCGCGTATCTTCGAGGCGAAAGGCCGGCCCCGGTTCAACCCGCTGATCGTGCATCTGCCGGACGTGGCGGCCGTGCGCAAGATCGCGGTGATGTCGGACGCGGCCGAGCGGCTGGCCGATGCCTTCTGGCCCGGGCCGATGACGCTGGTCCTACCGGTTGCCCCCGATGCCGGGCTGTCGCCTCTTGTGACGGCCGGTCTGGATACGGTCGCGGTTCGGGTGCCGGAACACCCCGTTGCGCAGAACCTGCTGCGTGTCTTCGGCGGCCCGGTCGCCGCGCCTTCGGCCAATCCCTCGGGCCGGGTCAGCCCGACGCGGGCGGACCATGTGCGCGACGGCCTGTCGGGGCGGATCGAGGCGGTCGTGAACGGTGGGGCCTGCCCGGTGGGGGTGGAATCGACGATCATCGGCCTTGCCGGCCGACCTGCGCTGCTGCGCCCCGGCGGTCTGCCGGTCGAGGCGGTGGAGGCCTGCCTTGGCGCGCCCCTCGGCGCCGCCGGCGAAGGGATCAGCGCGCCGGGCCAGCTGGCCTCGCATTACGCGCCGGGCGCGCCGGTGCGGCTGGATGTCAGCGCCCCGGGGGCGGATGAATTCTGGATCGGCTTCGGGCCCGGGACAGGCGATGCCCCCATGACGCTGTCGGCGACCGGCGATCTGGTCGAGGCGGCGGCCAACCTGTTTCATGCGCTGCGCGAGGCGGATATCCGCGCCGCCGGTCGAACCATCGCCATCGCGCCCATCCCGGAACATGGCCTTGGCCGCGCGATCAACGACCGGCTGCGCCGCGCCGCCGCGCCGCGGCCCTGACGCGGGTTTTGCCCGAAGGGGTGGGGGTGGCGGTCAGGCCCGTCCGGCGGTAGCGGACAGCGTCAGCGCATCGACGCCCAGCGTCTTGAGCGCGCGTTCCCATTTCGTCGTGTTGTCCGCGGCAAAGAGGATCTCGGGCGAGGCCTCGCAACTCAGCCAGCCGTTCTGAAGGATCTCGGCCTCGATCTGCCCCGGCCCCCAGCCCGCATAGCCAAGGGCCAGCAGCGCCCGCTCCGGCCCGCGCCCATGGGCGAGGTCTTCGAGAACCTGAAGCGTGGCGGTCATGGAAAAGCTGCCGTCGATCTTCAGCGTGCCATCCTCGGTCGCATAGCCCGGATTGTGCAGCACGAACCCCCGGCTCGATTCGACCGGGCCGCCGAAATGCACGGGAACCTTCGGGCAGGTGTCGGCAACGTCGATCTCGAGCTGCCCGAGCAGGTCGGCGAAACTCGGTTCCGGAAGGGGTTTGTTCACGATCAGCCCCATCGCCCCCGAAGAGGAATGCGCGCACAGCAGGATCAACGACTTCTCGAACCGCGGATCGCCCATTCCGGGCATCGCGATCAGGAACTTGCCAGTCAGATCCATGGGCTCGATTTCACGTTTCATGGTGATGAACATGTGGGTATGCGGCGCTGCAGCGCAAGGGGCACCAAGGCCTGCCCACGGCGGACCGTCGCCCGATTGTGACTTTCCATTCCCCGGCCGCGACCCCATCTTGGCGCCATGACATGGTTTGCCCGACTGACGACGTTCGCAGCGCTTGGCCTGTTGCCTTTCGGGGCGGCGGCGGCCTCGGTCAATCCTGACGAGGTCGTGCAGGCGGCGATCCTGACAGGCTGGCAGACGCAGTCGGGCACGCATATGGCGGCGCTCGATCTGAAACTGGCCGATCACTGGAAAACCTACTGGCGCGCGCCGGGGGATGCGGGCATTCCCCCCAGCTTCGACTGGACCGGGTCGCAGAACGTGGCGCGCGTGGCCTTTCACTGGCCGCGACCGGAGGTCTTTCATCTGAACGGCATGCAGACGGTGGGCTACCTGCACCGGCTGGTGCTGCCGATGGAGTTCACGCCCAAGGACCCGTCGCAGCCGATGGTGATCCGGGCGCGGATGGATATCGGGGTGTGCAACGACATCTGCATGCCGGTGGAACTGCGGTTGAAGGCCGAACTGTCCGGCAAGGGTAAGGACCGGCAGCCGATCCGGCAGGCCCTGGCCGAGGCGCCGGTGCCGACCAAGGCGGCGGTCCAGTGCCAGGTCGCCCCGATTTCCGACGGGCTGCACCTGACGGCGCGGATCGCCATGCCCGCCTTGGGGGGCAAGGAGACTGCGCTGATCGAGACCTCGGACCCGACGATCTGGGTCGGCGCGGTCAAGACGCAGCGCGACGGCAAGGATCTTGTTGCGGCGGCCGATCTCGTTCCGGCTGGCGAGGCGCCCTTTGCGCTCGACCGGTCGCAGGTCCGGATCACGGTTCTGGGCGCGACCCGGGCGGTCGATATCCGCGGCTGCACCTCCGGCGGGTGAGCCCCCGATTTTTCGTCGAAAAATCGCTACTTCCGCCGCTTGTGCTCTTCGAGGCGCGGCATGATCTCGACGAAGTTGCAAGGCCGGTGCCGGTAATCGAGCTGCCATTGCAGGATCTCGTCCCAGGCGTCGCGGCAGGCGCCGGGGCTGCCCGGCAGAGCGAAGAGATAGGTCCCCCCCGCCACGCCCCCGCAGGCCCGGCTTTGCACGGCGGAAGTGCCGATCTTCTGCATCGAGACGATGGTGAAGACCGTGCCGAAGGCCTCGATCTCCTTTTCATAGACGTCGCGATGGGCTTCGACCGTCACGTCGCGCCCCGTCAGTCCGGTGCCGCCCGTGGTCAGGATCACGTCCACGCCCGGATCGGCGATCCAGCCGCGCAGGCGGTCGGCGATCGTGGCGCGGTCGTCCGGCACGATGTCGCGGGCGGCAAGGATATGGCCCGCCCCCGTCAGCCGTTCGACCAGCGTGTCGCCGGACCGGTCATCGGCGGCGCTGCGGGTGTCCGACACGGTCAGCACCGCGATTCGGGTGGGGATGAACTCTTTCGTCTCGTCGATGCGGCTCATGTCAGGGTCCGTAGCTTGGCCTGTATCTCCAGCAGGTCGGCCCAGGCCTCGCGCTTGGCGGCGGGATTGCGCAAGAGATAGGCCGGGTGCGTCATGGGCAGCGTGGGTCGGCCAAGCGCCTCTGTCCATGTGCCGCGCAGCCGCAGGATGCCGCGCCGGCCCAAAAGCGCGGCGCAGGGCGTGTTTCCCATCAGCACCAGCACCTTGGGCCGGGCAAGCTGCACGTGGCGTTCCACGAAGGGCAGCATCATCGCCAGTTCTCCCGGCGTCGGTTCCCGGTTGCCCGGCGGGCGCCAATACATGACGTTCGAGATATAGGCGGCGCGCTCCGGCGTCTCGGCCCGGCGGTCAAGCCCGATGGCCGCCAGCATCCGGTCCAGAAGCCTGCCCGCAGGGCCGACGAAGGGGCGGCCCTCGATGTCTTCCTCGCGTCCCGGCGCCTCGCCCAGGATCATCACCGGTGCCGCGGGGTTGCCGTCGGCAAAGACGGTGGTCTTTGCGCCCTTCTTCAATTCGCACAGGTCGAAGGCGGCGACGGCGGCGCGCAAGTCCTCCAGCGTCTGCGCGCGACCTGCTGCCGCGCGCGCGGCGGCAGCCGCGTCCACCGTCTGGTCTTCAACGATCGGCGGCAGCTCCGGGCCGGGCCGATTTTTCGACGAAAAATCGGAGACGGCGGGGGCGGGCCGGGGCGCCGGGGAGGGATCGGGCAGGGCGAAGCGGTCCACCGGTGCGTCACCGATGGCCTCGTCGGCGCCAAGCTCCACCTGCCAGGCAAGAGCGGCAAGGGCGGCGTGATGGTCGAGCGCGGATTCCATGTCCCGGCCAACCTAGCGCGGCCCCGGCCGAATGGGAATTGCGCAATGGCGTCCCTTTGGCCCGATCGGTTCTTGCCCGGGACCCCGCGCCTTTCTATAACGCCCCGGCACAGATCGGAGGGCCCATGACGTTCCGCGCAAGACACCTGCTTGGTATCGAGCATCTGGCCCCCGACGAGATCGTGACGCTGCTCGATCTGGCCGACACCTATGTCGATCTGAACCGCCGCACCATCAAGCGCACCGATGCGCTGGCGGGGATGACGCAGATCAACATGTTCTTCGAGGCGTCCACCCGCACGCAGTCGAGCTTCGAGATCGCCGGCAAGCGGCTCGGGGCGGACGTGATGAACATGTCGGTCGCGCAGTCCTCGGTGAAGAAGGGCGAGACGCTGATCGACACCGCGCTGACGCTGAACGCGATGCATCCCGACCTTCTCGTGGTGCGGCATCAGAATTCCGGTGCGGTGGCGCTGCTGGCGCAGAAGGTGAACTGCGCCGTGCTGAACGCGGGCGACGGCAAGCACGAACACCCGACGCAGGCGCTGCTGGACGCGCTGACGATCCGGCGCCGCAAGGGGCGGCTGCAACGGCTGACGGTGGCGATCTGCGGCGACATCGCGCACAGCCGCGTGGCGCGGTCGAACCTGCTGCTGCTGGGCAAGATGGAAAACCGCATCCGCCTGATCGGGCCGCCGACGCTGATGCCTTCGGGCGTGGCCGAATTCGGCTGCGAGGTCTATGACGACATGAAGGCGGGGCTCGCGGGGGCTGACGTGGTCATGATGCTGCGCCTTCAGAAAGAGCGGATGGACGGCGGCTTCATCCCGTCCGAGCGCGAGTATTTCTATCGCTACGGGCTGGATGCCGAGAAGCTCGCCTATGCCAAGGACGACGCCATCGTCATGCACCCCGGTCCGATGAACCGCGGGGTAGAGATCGACGGCACGCTGGCCGACGACATCAACCGGTCCGTCATTCAGGAGCAGGTGGAGATGGGCGTGGCCGTGCGCATGGCCGCGATGGACCTGCTGGCGCGCAACCTCAAGGCCGAACGCGGGCGTCAGGCCGCCGGGGTGATGGTGTGAGCGACACGGGCTGGGACCAGATCCTCGAACCCGGCGAACGGATCGTCTGGCAGGGGCGACCGGATCGCGGCCTCCATTTCGACGGGTTCAGCCCGGTGCAGACGATCTTCGGCCTCGTCTTCGCGGGATTTGCCCTGTCTCTCGTCCACAACGGCATCGGCGCGATGGCAGAGGGGGGGCTGGGCTTCCTGTTCCCGCTGGTCGGGCTGATCTTCTTCGGCGTCGGTCTCAACCTTGCCGGGGCGCATTACCTTGTCGACGTGTGGAAGCGCGGCCGCACGGTCTATAGCCTGTCCACGCGGCGGGCCTTCATCGCCACGAATTTCTTCGGGGTGAAGCGGCTGAAAAGCTGGCAGATCGACCCCTCGACCGTGATCGACCTGAAAGACGGCGCGCTGCAAAGCGTGGGCTTCACCGGCTCGCGCACCGCTCTGAATGCCCCGCGGGCGAGTTTCGATTATCTGGACGACGCCCGCGAGGTGCTGGTGCTGATGCGCAAGGTGCAGGCGGGGACGGCATGACGAAGGATGGACCCATGATCACGCTGGTAAATGCCCGGCTCATCGATCCCGAAACCCTGACCGAGTCCGAAGGCGGGCTGCGGATCGACGGCGGCCGCATCGTCGCGCTGGGCGAGGTCGCGCCCGAAGGGCAGGTGATCGACTGCAACGGCAAATGCCTTGCGCCCGGCATCGTGGACCTTGGCGTCAAGGTGGGCGAACCCGGAGAGCGGCACAAGGAATCGTTCCGCTCCGCCGGGCTGGCGGCGGCGGCGGGCGGGGTCACGACCATCGTTGCCCGACCCGACACGGCGCCCGCGATCGACACGCCCGAAGTGCTGGAATTCGTCACCCGCCGCGCCGCCGAGGCCTCGCCCGTGCGCATCCGCCACATGGCCGCGCTGACCAAGGGCCGCGAGGGGCGCGAGATGACCGAGATCGGCTTCCTGCTGGACGCAGGCGCCGTGGCCTTCACCGATTGCGACCATGTCGTCAGCGATACCAAGGTCCTGTCGCGCTGCCTGAGCTATGCCCGCAGCCTTGGCGCGCTGGTGATCGGCCATCCGCAGGACCCCGGCCTGTCGAAAGGGGCGGCGGTGACCTCGGGCAAGTTCGCCTCGCTGCGCGGTCTGCCGGGGGTGTCGCCGATGGCTGAACGGATGGCGTTCGACCGCGACATGGCGCTGGTCGAGATGACGGGCGCGCGTTACCACGCCGACCAGATCACCTGCGCACGCACGCTGCCCGCGCTGGAACGCGCCAAGGCCAACGGGCTGGACGTGACGGCGGGCGTGTCGATCCACCATGTCACGCTGAACGAATTCGACGTGGGCGACTATCGCACCTTCTTCAAGCTGACACCGCCGCTGCGCCCCGAGGATGACCGCAAGGCCGTGGCCGAGGCGCTGGCCGGGGGCCTGATCGACATCCTGTGTTCCATGCACACCCCGCAGGACGAGGAATCGAAGCGCCTGCCCTATGAAGAAGCTGCCGCCGGGGCCGTGGCGTTGCAGACCATGCTGCCCGCCGCGATGCGGCTTTACCACGACGGCACGATGACGCTGCCAAAGCTTTTCCGCGCCATGAGCCTGAACCCGGCGAAGCGGCTGGGGCTTGATGCCGGGCGGCTTGCGGTCGGTGCGCCGGCCGACCTCGTGCTGTTCGACCCCGATGCGCCCTTCGTTCTGGACCGGTTCACCATGCTGGCGTCGAAGTCGAAGAACACACCCTATGA
>JAGWVA010000057.1 GCA_028875855.1 Paracoccaceae bacterium | reverse complement strand
ACGGGCGCGTCGGCATCGACATGTTCGCAGGCCCGACCGACAGCATGATCGTGGCCGATGCGAGCGCCGATCCCGATCTGGTCGCCGCCGATCTGGTGGGACAGGCCGAGCACGGCTACAACTCTCCGGTCTGGCTGGTCACCTCGGATCAAGGGCTGGCGGAGGCGGTCATGGCAACGGTGCCCGGCCTGATCGAGACCCTGCCCGACCTCAACCGCCAAAGCGCGATGGCCGCCTGGGCGAACTTCGCCGAGGTGATCCTGTGCGACGATGCCGAGGAAATGGCCGCGGTCGCCGACCGCTTTGCGCCCGAACACCTGCACGTGCAGGCCGAGGATCTGAACTGGTGGCTGCAACGCCTTCGGGCCTATGGATCACTGTTTCTGGGCGAAGAGACGACCGTGGCCTTTGGCGACAAGACGTCGGGGCCGAACCACGTCCTGCCGACATCGGGTGCGGCGCGCTACACGGGCGGGCTGTCGGTGCAGAAGTTCATGAAGACCGTGACGTGGCAGCGCGCCACCCGCGAGGCGATCCGCCCGGTCGCAGAGGCAACCGCCCGGATCTCGCGGATCGAGGGGATGGAAGGCCATGCCCGGTCGGCAGACATCCGGCTGGCCAAGTTCTTCCCGGATGAACGCTTCGACCTGAACGCCGACGCCGTGGCCTGACCGCCGGCGCGGAAGGGGACCCGATGATGGCGCAACTCTCGTATCGGCGGCAGGGGACCGGGCGGCCGCTGGTTCTGGTCCACGGCTTCCTTGGCGGCAGCACGATGTGGACGGACCAGATCGCGGCGTTTTCGGACCGGGCCGACGTGATCTGCCCCGACCTCGCGGGGTTTGGCGACAGCGCGGCGCTGGAGGCGCCCGACACGATCGCCGGCCATGCAAGGCAGGTCCTGGGCCTGCTCGACGACCTCGGCATCGACGATTTCGCACTGCTGGGCCATTCGATGGGCGGCATGATCGTGCAGGAGATGGCCCGCCGTGCGCCGGGGCGGATTTCCGACCTGATCCTGTATGGCACCGGCCCGCAGGGCGTCCTGCCCGGCCGGTTCGAGACCATCGCCGAAAGCCGGGCGCGCTTCCTGCACGAAGACCTTGGCGCGACGGTCGAGCGGATCGCGGCCACGTGGTTTCTGCGCGGCGCAGAGGCCGAGGGCTATGCGCTCTGCCAAAAGCTCGCCCGACAGGTCAGGCTTCCGACCGCGCTGGCGAGCCTGTCGGCATGGGAGACATGGGACGGCCGCGCCGCCCTTCGCGACATCCGCGCGCGGACACTTGTGCTTTGGGGCAGCCACGACCGGTCCTACGGCTGGTCGCAGCCCGAGGCCCTGTGGCGCGGGATCGCCGATGCTGACCTCGCCGTGGTGCCGGGGGCCGCGCATAACGTGCATATGGAGAAGCCCGCGATCTTCAACGCGTTGCTGCGCGATTTCCTCGGCTTTTCCTAGAAAACCGCGATCCGGCGCTCACAGCGGGGTGGGCTGCACCGCACATCCGGGCCCCAAAAAGTCCTGAAGTTGCGCCGCGACGGACAGAAGCCGCGCGTCACCGCCAAGCCGTCCGGTCAACTGCACCCCGACGGGCAGGCCGTCGATCGCGCCGAAAGGCAGACTGAGCGAGGGGTGACCCGTGAGGTTGGCAAAACCGCTGGCCAGCATCTCGCTGTCGGCCCCGTCCACGATCACCGGGTCCTCGACCGGCGCGACGAAGGGAACGCTGGGGCTGATGAGCGCATCAAGCCCGTCCAGCGCCGCCTCGACCGCCGCGGTCAGCCGCGTCTGCCGGGCCTTGGCGCGCAGGTAATCCATGGCGGTGACCGACCCGCCCGCCTCAAGCTGCGCGCGGGTCCCCGGCGCGTATCCTCCCGGGTTCCGGGCCAGCCGTTCAGCATGGATCAGCGCCGCCTCGGGGACGAGCAGCGCCATGAGATCGGCATTCGCCTGCTCCAGCCCCGCGATCTCGACCGCGACCAGCTCGATCAGGCCGTCCCGGCGCAGCCGGTCGAGCCACGTCTCCACATGCGAAGATACGGCGTTCCCCAGCTCCGTCCGCGACACATGTGCCCCGATCAGACCGAGCCGGAGCGGCCTGACCGGTCGGTCCAGCGGCATCGGGCGATCGGCCAGACAGGACAGCAGGATCGCCGCATCCGCCACCGACCGCGCCAGCGGCCCGGCATGGTCAAGGCTTTGGGCCAGGGGAAAGACCCCCTCCAAGGGAACAAGGCCAAAGCTGGGCTTCATCCCGACGATGCCGCAATAGGCCGCCGGAATGCGGATGGAACCGCCGGTATCGGTTCCCACCGCAAGCGGGACGATGCCCGCCGCAACAGCCGCTGCCGACCCGCCGCTGGAGCCGCCGGCGGTGCGGGTCGGATCATGCGGGTTGTTCGTCTGGCCGATCTCGGGATGCGCGACGCCATAGGCATATTCAAGAAGGTTGGTCTTGCCGAGGATAACCGCCCCCGCCGCCCGCAGCCGGGCCACAAGGGCGGCATCCTCTGTCGCAACATGCGGGGGCTCGACCTTGGTGCCGTAGCCGGTCGGCGCGCCCTTGACTTCGATCAGGTCCTTGACCGCGACGGGGATGCCGTGCAGCGGGCCAAGTTCCTGCCCCTTGGCAAGGGCCGCCGTCGCCCGGTCGGCATCGGCGCGCGCCGCATCGGCCATCGGGTCCGCGAAGGCGTTGAGGCGAGGCTCAAGCCGGTCGAGCCGGGCAAGCGCGGTCTCGACCACCTCTCGCGGGGTGAACCGCCCCTCGCGGTAGCCAGCGCCAAGCGCAGAGATGCCGAGAAAGGCGGTGGCTTCGGTCATGCCCCCGCCTTCCCGCGCAACGCCGCCGCCGGCATCCCACCCAGACGGTCCAGCAGCCGGGCCCATGCGACCAGCCCCCTGCGAAGGCTCGACAGACGGAAGAACTCATTGGGCGCGTGGTAATCCTCGTCCGCGGTCGAGAAGGAGAAGAATACCGTCCCCACCCCCAGTTCGCGGCGAAACACGTCCGGAATGGGGATCGTCGCGCCCATTGCGACCCTGAGCGGGGCGGCCCCAAGCACCTCGCCCAGAACCTCTTCGGCAAGGTGAAGCGCGGGATCGGCCGGGTCCAGCGCGAAGGCGGCGCTGCCCGGCCCGTGGCGGGTGAACTCCAGCCGGTAGCCCGTGGGCGTCAGGCGGCGCAATTCGGCCTCAAGCGCCCGGGCCACGCGGTCGGGTGTCTGCCCGGCCACAAGGCGGCAGGTAATCTTCACACGGGCGTCCGAGGGAATGACGGTCTTCGTCCCCGCCCCCCCGTAACCGCCCGAGATGCCGTTGAATTCCAGCGTCGGCTCCAGCCACTGGCGGCGCAGCAGCGTCTCGGCGTCGGGAAGCGGATCGGGCAGCGCCGCGCCGATCCCGGCGAAATAGGCGGCGGCATCGAAGTCCGCATGGCGGATCGCCTCGAGGATGGCCGGATCGGGCGCAGAGGCCCCTTCGGCAAAGCCCGGCACGATCACGCGGCCCTCGTCGTCGTGGAGCGCCGCCAGCATCCGCGCCAGCGCGCGGATCGGGTTCGGCGCGCTGCCGCCGTGGCGGCCCGAATGCAGGTCCTTTCCCGCGCCGCTCAACCGCACCTCGAAGGCAACAAGCCCGCGGCCCGCCACCATGACCGAGGGAAGATCGGCCCGCCACATCGCACCATCGGCCGAAAGCACCACGTCGCAGGCCAGCCGGTCGCGAAGCCGCGCGACGGTGGGGGCGAAATGCGGGCTGCCGGTTTCCTCCTCGTCCTCGATCAGGAATTTCATGTTTACGGGCAGCCCGCCACGAAGGCGCGCGAAGGCGGCCGCGACCTTGATGGCGATCAGAAGGGGCGCCTTGTCGTCCGACACGCCCCGGGCATAAAGCCGGTCGTCGAGCAGCGTCGGCTCGAACGGCGGCGAGGCCCAGGCCTCCAGCGGGTCGGGGGGCTGCACGTCGTAATGGCCATAGACCAGCACCGTCGGCGCCCCCGGCACATCGCAGCGTTCTGCATAGACCGCCGGATGACCGCCCGTCTCGATCCGCTCGACAACCGGGAAGCCGGCGCGGCGCAGCTCTTCGGCGACGAAATCGGCGGCGCGGGCGATCTCGGGCGCAAAGGCGGGGTCGGTGCTGACCGAGGCGATGCGGCAATAGTCCATGAGATCGGACAGGATGGCGGGCTCATCCGCCAGAAGCGCGGTTTCGATCCCGGTCATTTGCCACCATCGACGCTCAGGACCTGACCGGAGATCCATCCCGCCGCGTCGGAGGCGAAGAAGAGAACGGCATTGGCGATGTCGTCCGGCGCGCCGAGCCGCTTGAGCGCGATGCCGTCCAGCACGCGCTTCTGCCCCTCGGGGCCCATGGCGTCCCATTGCCGTTCGGTCGTGGGGTTCGACCGGACGAAGCCGGGCGCCACGTTGTTGACGGTGATCCCCCAAGGGCCAAGCTCGTGAGCCAGTTGCCGGGTGAGACCGATCTGGCCCGCCTTGGCGCTGGCATAGGCCTGAATGCCGGTCAGGCTGATGCCCAGACCCGCGCCGGACGAGATGTTGACGATCCGGCCCCTGCCCTGCGCCTTCATGCCGGGGGCCACGGCCTGCGCCATGTAGAAGGCGCCGCTGAGGTTCACGTCGAAGATCACCTGCCAGTCGCTGGGAGAGATATCCTCGATCGGGCGGCCGACCTGACCGCAGACCCCGCCGGCGTTGTTCACAAGGACATCGACCGCGCCGTCCCGGCCCACGATCTCTGCCACAAGGCGCTGCACCGCGTCGCGGTCCCTCACATCGAGGGTGTGGGCGGTCGCGGCATCGCCGCAAAGCCGCAGGGTTTCCGCCAGTTCTTCGGCAAGAATGTCGCAGGCATGAACCTTCGCGCCGAGACGGGCGAAGGCAAGCGCGATGGCGCGGCCGAAGCCATGCGCCGCGCCGGTGACGATGACGGTGCGGCCGTCGAAGCGGATGTTCATGCCTTCGTCTCCCGCGCGGCGACGGCGGCCAGTTCGTCGATATTGGCCTTGGCCAGCGGACGCTCTGCCCGTTCGATCTCGTGGATCAACTCGATGAGGCGCGCCGTGATCCGGCAGGGCAGCCCCCGGCTTTTCCCCGCTTCGACGATGGGGCCAAGCTGCGCATCGACCTCGGTCGGGCGCATCCGCACGGCAAGGTCGCGCCAGATCCCGGAATGGGACTTCAGCGACCGGCGATTGTGCGCGACCATCAGGTCGAAGGACCGCGCCGTCTCGGCCGCCGTTGCCGTGGGCGTGAAGGCTGAGGGGTCGAACCCGTCGAACCCCTGCAGCGCGATCCCCTCGGCCGCGGCGATCCGGCCGACCTCAAGGGCAAGGGCGGTCAGGACGGGCCGACTGTGCGGATCGTCCAGCACGTCGGCGATGCTGTCGTTCGTCACCGCCGTGCCGAACAGAAGCGCGCCGTAGATCAGCTTGCCCCACAGGTAGCCCCAGATGTTGTCGGTCAGCACGGCGTTCGGCTCGAAGGTCTTCAGTTGGTTCCAGATCGCCTGCACCCGCGGGCCGATGCCCCCGTCCAGTTCGCCCACCACCACGGCGCCACGGCCGCTGTAGTGAACAACGCCCGGTTCAAGGTAATCGGCGCCGAAGTTCACGAAGCAGCCGATGGTGCGGTCGGCCCCGATCTCGGCGGCGATGACCCTTTCGTTCAGACCGTTCTGGGCCGAGATCACATGACCGTCCGGCGCGACGAAGGGGGCAAGCGTCCGGATCGCCCCGGCCGTGTGCTGCGCCTTCACGCACAGGTAGATGTTGCGATAGGTGCCGGTCAGGTCCTCGGGCAGGAAGGCCGGGGCGGCGACGGTATCCTCGAAGATCGGCCCCTCGATCCTCAGCCCCCTGGTCCGGATCGCCGCGACATGGTCGGCCACGCGGTCCACGAAGACCACCTTTTGCCCGGCGCGCAGGAAGGCCGCCCCAAGCGAGCCGCCGATCGCGCCGGCGCCCCAGATCAGGGTCGCGTCGCTCATGCCCATGGCCCCTCGATCAGCGCGCGCGTCTCGGCGACCGCGACATCCCAGATCGACTGCATCTCTGCGTCCGACCGCTGGTAGTATCCACCGAAGTTCCCGTCACCCAGATAGGCGCGCACGCCCTTCGGGTCCATCAGCCGCATCCGGGAAAGGTCCACCATCGGCTTTTGCTGGGTGGGCAGGTCCACGCCCGGCAGGCGTGTCCAGGGAAAGTTCTCCATCCAAGAGGCATGCGAGGCGACGGGGTCGATCTCCTGCACGCACTCGAAGGTCCTGGGCGCGTTCCACCAGTTGTGGAACTTCACCGCGACACCCGGATGATCGGCCATCCATTCGATGGCCAGCGCCCCGGCGGGCTGGTTGCCGCCGTGTCCGTTCACGATCAGGATGCGCCGGAATCCTTGGGCGGCCAGACAATCGAGGATGTCGCGCACGATGCGGACGTAGGTCTCGACCCGCAGGCTGATCGAACCGGGATAGGCGAGGAAGTAGGGCGTAAGCCCGTAGGCCACGACCGGGAAGACCGGCACGCCAAGCGGCTCGGCGGCATCGACTGCCACCTTTTCCGACAGGATCGAGTCGACCGACAGCGACAGGCCCGCATGTTGTTCGGTGCTGCCCAGCGGCACGATCGCCCGGTCGTCGTGCCTGAGGTAATCCTCGACCATCTGCCAGTTCATGTCGGTGATCTTCATGGGGCTGCCTTCCTCGTGCGCGGCTTCGACATGTCGGCCCGGCTGACGAACGGCCGGACGACGCGATCCACGTCGCCCGGATCGGGGATGTGGCTGTATTCGATGAGATGCGCGCCCTTGGGCGCCGATCGCGCCACCGCATCGGCACCGGTGGCGAAGACGACGACATCGCGGTCGGCCAGCAGCGCGGGCACCTCTGGGTCATCTTCGTTCATCGCGACGATGTCGCGGACATGGGGCGCGAAACGCTGGACGCCCGAACGGATGATGGGCAGGAAATCGATGAACTTCGAGGCCACAGCGACCCGCGCCAGCGGATCGAGCGAGGCCAGCCGCAGCCGCGTCTCCTCGGACGGGATGAAGCGCAGGGCGACGACCTTGGTTGTGGGGAACATCGCGGCCACTTCGGGCCGCAGGTTCGAGAAGGTGATGATGAGATCCGCGCCGCCCGCCGCGGCCTTGGTTCCCGGATCGGTCTGGATTGCGTCCAGCGTCATCGGCCGCACGGTGGCCAGCTCGCCCAGTTGCCCGCCGACCTGCCGGGCATACCTCTCGGTCGCCTCGGCGAAAAGCCCGACGATGACGATGCTGGTCTGCCGCCCGAGGCTGTTGCGCAACGCAACCCGCTGCGTGAGCAGCGCCGCCAGTTCGCTGGCCGAAACCCCGATGCTTTCGCCATAGTCCAGAAGGCGGTCGATTTCCCAATGCAGGCTGTCGATCTCCGGGCGCATCGCCATCTGCGCCTTGACGGAGTCGGTGACATAGGTGCCCGACCCGGCGCGCGCCTCGACCAGCCCTTCGCGCTTGAGATCGGCATAAGCCTGATTGATCGTCATGGGCGCGACGGCCAGATCCTCGGCCAGTTCGCGGACGGACGGCAGGCACGCCCCAATGGGCAATTCCCCGCAGGCGATGGCGTATTCGATGGTTCCCTTGATTTGCCGCCACACCGGCGTGCCCGAAGAGCGATCGATTGAGAAGTCCATGTATCACCGCGTAAACTGTTCTGGCAGATTAGAACGGAATATATCAGCTCGCAAGACGTTTCCCGCCCAATCTCTCATCATCTTGCGAAAACACGCCATGATGTTTGCGATTATTTTGTTGACAGGGTTCGCTGCGGCGTGAAAGCCTGATGTGTGCTATAACACTTTGGCCAACAAGAACGTCAACAGGAAGGTGCGACATGAAGATGACTTTCACCGGAGCCTTCGCGGCAGCGCTGATGCTGAGCGCCGCGCAGCCGTCTCTTGCGGTCGAGCGGGGCGGAACGCTCGTTTACGGGCGCTATGCCGACAGTCTGTTCCTTGACCCCGTGCTCAACGATGCGAACGTCGATATCTGGGTGCTGTCTAACCTTTACGACACGCTGCTGCTGCCGACCGACGACGGTCAGGGCGTGCAGCCCGGCCTTGCCACGAAATGGGCCGTGTCGGCCGACGGCAAGACCGTGACGCTGCAACTGCGGCCGGGGGCCAAGTTCTCGAACGGCCGCGCCATCACGCCCGATGACGTCGTCTGGTCGCTGGAGCGCGCGGCCAATCCGAAGGAAGGCATCTGGAACTTCCTCATCTCGTCGATCGACAAGGTCGTCGCCGACGGGGCGGACGGCGTGAAGATCATGCTCAAGCATCCCGATCCCGCGATCCTTCAGGCGCTGACGGTGTTCAACACGGCGGTCATGCCGAAGGCCGAATTCGAGGCAGAGCCGGGCACGACCGACGAGGCCAAGGCCCGCGAATTCGCCAAGGCCCCGATCGGCTCCGGCCCCTTCGTGCTGAAGGACTGGGTGCACGGCCAGTCGATGACGCTGGTGCGCAACCCCTATTACTGGGCCGAAGGGTCGGACGGCAAACCCCTGCCCTATCTCGACTCGGTCGTCTTCAAGGTGGTCCCCGACGATGCGACGCGCATCCTGCAGTTGCAGTCGGGCGGGCTCGACGGCGCGGAATTCATTCCCTACGCGCGGGTGCAGGAACTCAAGAAGATGTCCGGGATCAACATGGAGCTTTATCCCTCCACCCGGGTGGAGTTCGTGACGCTGAACGTGCGCGACGAGGTGAACGGCAAGCCCAATCCGCTGGCAAACCCCGAGGTGCGGCAGGCGCTGAACTACGCCACCAACAAGCAGGCGATCATCCAGATCGTGACGCATGGCGTGGGCTCGCCCATGTCGTCCTTCATGTCTTCGGCCACGCCGCTGCATGCGGGCAAGGGAGAGCTCTTCCCCTACGACCTCGCCAAGGCCAAGGCGCTGATGGCGAAGGCGGGATATGCCAAGGGCTTCTCGGTGCCGCTTCTGGTTCTGGCGGGCAATCAGGACGAACTGTCCATCGGCACGCTGTTGCAACAGATGTGGGGCCAGGTCGGCGTGAAGCTGGAGCTTCAGCAGGTCGATAACGCGACGCGCACGGATGCCTATCGCAAGGGCGCCTTCTCGATGCGGCTGTCGGCCTGGACCGACGACATTGCCGACCCGAGCGAGATCACGTCCTATTTCGCTTATTCGCCCACGATTCAGGCGCTTCACAGCGGCTGGAAGAACGACACCGTGGACAAGCTCTTCGTGGAATCGCAGTCGCAGACGGACGCGGCCAAGCGCAAGGAGGAATACGCCAAGATCCAGGAGATCTTCAACGCGACCGGGCCGACGGTGCCGCTTTACCAGACGCCCTATCCGGTGGCGCTGCGCAAGGATGTCCACGGTTTCGTGCAGATCCCGCTGGGCAACAACATCTTCCGTGCGGCCTGGGTGTCGAAGAAGGCCTCCAACTGACTGGTTGACCGGGCAGGCGATCTCTCCCCGCCTGCCCCCGCCCGACGATCGGAGGGGCATACGTGCATCTGCTGCTTTACGTCCTGCGCCGGATCATCCAGTTGATCCCGACGCTTCTGTTCATCGCGCTTGTCGTCTTTCTTCTGGTCCATCTGCTGCCCGGCGATCCTGCCAGCGCGATGCTGGGTGACCGGGCGCTGACGGCGGACGTGAACCGCATCAACCACGATCTCGGGCTGGACCGGCCTTTGCCGGTGCAGTTCCTGCTGTTCCTGCGCAACCTCGCGCATGGCGATCTGGGCCGGTCCATCCAGTTGCACGAGTCGGTCCTGTCGCTGATCGCACAGCGCCTTCCGGTGACGATGCTGCTGACGGCGATGTCCGCGCTGATCGCGGTCGCCCTCGCCCTGCCACTGGCCTTCCTCGCGGCGCTGCGCCGCGACCGCGAGGCGGACATCCTGATCCGCGGCACCTTTCAGGTGGGCCTGTCGATGCCGGTCTTCTACATCGGCCTGCTGCTCCTGACCTTCTTCGGGGCCTATCTGCGCTGGTTCCCGGTGGGCGGCTATGGCGACACCTTCGCGGGCCATCTCTATCATCTGTTCCTGCCGGCCCTGACGCTGGCGCTGAGCCTGTCGGCGGTGCTGATGCGCAACCTGCGGCAGGCGATCCTGCAAGTGATCGGGGCCGAATACGTGGACTTTGCCCGCGCCAAGGGCCTGCCCGCGCGGCTGGTGCTGTTCCGACACGTGCTGCGCAATGCGCTGATCTCGACGGTGACGCTGTTCGGCTTGCAGATCGGCACGCTTCTGGGCGGCGCGGTGGTGACCGAAACGGTCTTTGCCATCCCCGGAGCGGGCCGCCTGATGATCGAAAGCATCTACGGCCGCGACTACCCCGTGGTGCAGGGCACGACGCTGTGTCTTGCCGTCGTTGTGTCGCTGACCTTCCTGCTGACCGACCTTGCACAGGTCGCCCTTGACCCGCGGCTGTCGCGATGACGATCGCGCTTCCCGCCCGCAGCCGCCGCCGTCGCCGGTTTCCGCTTCCGCTTGTCGTCGGGGGCGGGATGCTGGCGGCCCAACTGTTGCTCGCCCTGTTCCCGTCGGCCTTCGCGCCCTATGCGCCCGACAGTTTCGACTACAACGCGCTCATGCAGCCACCAAGCGCGGCGCATCTGTTCGGCACGGACAACTTCGGCCGCGACGTGCTGAGCCGGGTCATCCACGCCTATTCCGTCGATATGCAGATCGCCGTCTTCGCCACCGTGCTGCCCTTCTTCTTCGGCACGTCGGTCGGCGCCGTGATCGGCTATGCCGGCGGGATGGCCGAGACGATTTTCGGCCGGCTGGTGGATGCGATCATCACCTTTCCCTTCCTCGTGCTTGTCATCGCCATCGTGGCCGTCCTTGGGCCCGGTCTCATCAACATGTATATCGCCGTGGGCGTGGTGGACTGGGTCTTTTACGCGCGCCTCGCCGTGGCCGAAGTGAAGGTGCAAAAGCGGCTCGACTATGCCGAAGCGGGCCGGGCCATGGGCTACAGCCCCGCGCGGATCGTCTTTCGCCACCTGATGCCGAACATCATCACGCCGCTGATCGTTTACTGGATGACGGACATGGCGCTGGCGATCCTGCTGGGGTCGAGCCTCGGCTATCTTGGCCTTGGCGCGCAGCCCCCGATTGCCGAATGGGGCGTGCAGATCGCGGATGCGAAGAACTTCATGGCGACGGCGTGGTGGATGTCGGTCTTTCCCGGCATTGCCATCGTCCTTGCCGGGCTGAGCTTCAGCCTGACGGGGGACGGGGTCGCGGAAACGATGAGGACGCGGAGATGACGGGCGGGCTGTCCCTCGAGGTCACGAACCTGTCCACCACGTTCGAGACGCCCCTCGGCGCCGTCACCGCCGTGGACGGCGTGAGCTTCGACGTCCGCCCGGGTGAGGTGCTGGGGCTGGTGGGCGAATCCGGGTCGGGCAAAAGCGTCACGTTGCGCTCGCTGATCGGGTTGATCCATCCGCCGGGCAAGGTCTCGGGGCGGGTGATCTGGAACGGGCAAGACCTGCTCTCGCTGCCCTCGGGCCGCCTTGCCCGCGTCCGCGGCGGCGAGATCGCGATGATCTTTCAGGAGCCGATGACCGCGCTGAATCCCGTCCTGACCGTCGGCCTTCAGATCGAGGAGAACCTGCGCGCCCATACCGCGCTGGACCGCGGCCAGCGCCGGGCGCGGGCGGTCGAGCTGTTCGATCTGGTCGGCATCCCGGACGCGAAGCGGCGGCTCGAGAACTACCCCCACCAGTTCTCGGGCGGGATGCGGCAGCGGGTGATGATCGCCATCGCTCTGGCCAGCAACCCAAGGCTGCTTCTGGCGGACGAGCCGACGACGGCGCTGGATGTGACGATTCAGGACCAGATCCTGAAGCTGATCCTGTCGCTGCGCGACGAGTTGGGCATGGGGGTCGTTCTGGTGACCCATGACCTTGGCGTGGTGGCTGCGACCTGCGACCGCGTCGCGGTGATGTATGCCGGGCGGATCGTCGAGACGGGAACCGTCGTCGATATCTTCGACGGCCCCCGTCATGCCTATACGCGGGGCCTTCTGTCCTCAGTGCCCCGGGGCGGGGCCGAGCGCGCGCCGCTTCTGGCCATCGAGGGCACGCCGCCGGCGCTTTCCGCCCTGCCGCCGGGGTGCGCTTTCGGCCCAAGGTGCAGCTTTGCCACCGACGCCTGCCGCGACGCCCGGCCCGGACTGCTGACCATCGCGCCCGACAGGCAGGTGGCCTGCCTGCACCATGACGCCGTCGCCGCCAACAGGGGGCAAGTCGCATGAGGGAACCCGCGCTGATCTCGGTCGAAGACGTGGGCAAGGTCTTCCCGATGACCCATTCGCTTTTGCGGTACATGCGGGGGATGCCCCAACTGTCGGTCAATGCGCTGAACGGCGTCAGCTTCGACATCCACCGGGGCGAGACGGTCGGCATCGTCGGCGAAAGCGGTTGCGGGAAATCCACGCTGGCCCGCTGCCTCGTACGGCTGCACGATTGCGACTCCGGACAGATCCGGTTCGAGGGCAAGGACATCGCGGCGCTGGAAGGCACCGCTCGGCGGCAGTTCAACCGCCGTGTGCAGATGATCTTTCAGGACCCCTACAGTTCGCTCAATCCCCGGATGCGGGTGCGCCAGATTCTGGGCGAGGCGCTGTCGGTCCACCGGATGCGCCCGAAGGCCGCCATCCCCACCCGCATCGCGGAACTGCTGGACATCGTGCGGCTGCCCTCGGACGCGGCGGACAAGTTCCCGCACGAATTCTCGGGCGGGCAGCGCCAGCGCATCGGCATCGCCCGCGCGCTCGCGGTGGAACCCGAGGTGCTGGTGGCGGACGAACTGGTCTCGGCGCTTGATGTGTCGGTGCAGGCGCAGGTGGTGAACCTGCTGCTGCGGCTACAGGAAGAGCTTGGCCTGACGGTCGTCTTCGTGGCCCATGACCTGCGGCTGGTGCGCCACATCTCGCACCGGGTCGTGGTGATGTATCTGGGCCGGGTGGTCGAGATCGGGCCGACCGAGCGGATTTTCTCGGCCCCCGCGCATCCCTACACGCAGGCTTTGCTGGCCGCGGCCCCCGAGATGGACCCGCGCCGCCGCAACACCGCCCCCGCCGCGCGGGGGGAACTGCCAAGCCCGCTGAACCTGCCGCCGGGCTGCGCCTTCAGCACGCGCTGCCCGCTGGCCACGGACCGCTGCCGCGCCGAACGCCCCGCGCTTCGGGCGACGGAAAATGGCCATATGGCCGCCTGCCACCTTGTCGATACACATGCCGTTACAGCCTGAGGACTCCCGATGAGCCATGCCGAGTTTGTCGCCGAAATGGCGGCCGTCAGCGATCTGCTGAGCGCGATCAACCTGCTGAACTGGGATGCGCGCACGCAGATGCCGCCGGGCGGCGCGGAGACGCGCGCCAAGCAGATCGCGACCCTGACCGCGATGGCGCGCGACCGTGCGGCGTCCGACGCGATGCAGCAGCTCATCTCCCGGGCCGAAGATACGCTTGCCGATGTGCCCGAAACCGACCTGCGCCGCCGCGCGCTGGCGCAGGCGAAGCGCGAGATCGACATACTGCGCCGCATCCCCGCGGCGCTTATCACCGAAACGGCGGAGCTGAGCGCGAAGAGCCATTCGCTTTGGGCCAAGGCGCGGGCCGAAGATGACTTCGCCCTGTTCGCCCCGGTGATCGAAAAGACCTTTGCCCTGCAACGCGGCATCGCCGAGGCGATCGGCTACGACGATCATCCCTATGACGCGCTTGTGTCGCGCTATGAGCCGGGGATGACACGGGCGAAGCTGCGCCCGCTGTTCGACGCGCTGCGCAGCGGAATCGCCCCGCTGCTGGACCGCGCGCGGGGGGCAGAGGTCCGGACGGATTTCCTGACCCGCGGGTTTCCGGTCGCAGCGCAGAAAGCCTTCGGCATCGCGCTGGCCGAGCGGATGGGCTACGACATGACACGGGGCCGCGTGGATGACACCGTGCATCCGTTCGAGATCTCGTTCACCCGGCAGGATGTGCGCATCACCAGCCGCTTTCGCGCGGATGCGCTGGCGGCCGGGTTCTTCGCGCTCTGGCACGAGGCGGGACACGGGATGTATGAACAGAACATCGCGCCCGAATTCACCCGCAGCATCTTCGCCACCGATCTGGTCAATCTCTATGCCGTCGGCGGCACGAGCTTCGGCGCGCATGAATCCCAGTCGCGGCTGTGGGAGAACCGCGTGGGCCGCTCGCACCGGTTCTGGGAACAGCATTACCCCGAACTGGTCGCCGCCTTCCCGGACCAGTTGGCCGATGTCAGCCTTGAGGAGTTCTGGCGCGCCGCGAACCGGGCAGAGCCGGGCCTGATCCGGGTCGAGGCGGACGAGCTGACCTATGACATGCACATCATCCTGCGCGCCGAGATCGAGATGGCGCTGCTGACGGGCGATCTGGCCGTGGCCGATCTCTCCGCCGCCTGGGCCGAGAAGATGCGCGACTATCTTGGCGTCGCGGTGCCGTCGGACCGGCTGGGCGTGTTGCAGGACGTGCACTGGTCGCATGGCTACGTGGGGTCGTTCCCGACCTACACGATCGGCAACGTCATGGCGGCCCAGTTCTTCGAGACCGCCCTGCAGGCGCCCGGCGTCGCCGCCGGGCTGGATCGGGGGGACTATGCCCCGCTGCGCGGCTGGCTGACGGAGAATGTCTATCGTCACGGTCGGTCGCGCCTGCCGGACGATCTGCTGGTGCAGGCCACCGGGCGCAGCCTCGAGACCGGGCCCTACCTCGCCGCGCTTTCGGCCAAGGTGGATATGCTGGCCTAGTCGGGGGCCCTGCCCCACCCGAGCGGGCTGGGGTCGGCTCTGGGACTGTGCTAGCCTGCCCGCAGGGACCATTCGGTCCGCTGCAATGAACGGAGTGCCCATGCCCCGCCTTGTCGCCCTGCTCTCCGCCCTTCTCCTGTCGGCCGCTCCGGTGCTGGCGGATTCCCCGGGCAGCGCGAGCGCCGCCCTGCCGGACGTCGGCGTCACCAGCGTCACGGGCGCGCGGCTGGCCGATGCCAGACCGGTGACGGCGGATCGCGCGATGGTGGTGACGGCCCAGCATCTGGCGACTGAGGTGGGTGTCGATATCCTGAAGAAGGGCGGCAATGCCGTGGATGCGGCCGTGGCCGTGGGCTACGCGCTGGCGGTCGTGCATCCCTGCTGCGGCAATATCGGCGGCGGCGGGTTCATGACGCTGCATCTGGCCGATGGGCAGAACCTTTTCCTCGATTTCCGGGAAAAGGCCCCGCTTGCCGCTACCCGGACGATGTTTCAGGACGCTGAAGGGAACGTGGTTCCCGAACGCAGTCGCGCGTCCTGGCTGGGCACAGGCGTTCCGGGCACGGTGATGGGCCTGAACGAGGCGCTGGCAAAATACGGCACGATGCGCCGGGACGAGGTGATGGCCCCCGCCATCGCTCTGGCGCAGGATGGCTTTGTGCTCAACGAGGCCGATGCCCATCTGCTTGGCCTGCGCACCAAGGTCTTCGCCAAGGAGCCGAACGTCGCGAAGATTTTCCTGCATCCCGACGGCTCGCCCTATCAGGCCGGTGAGCGGCTGAAGCAGCCAGAGCTTGCAAGGACGCTGCAACTGATCGCCAGTGACGGCTCTGCGGCCTTCTACGACGGGCCGATTTCCAAGGCCATCGTGGCGGCGAGCAAGGCGGACGGCGGGCTTTTCACGCAGCAGGATTTCACCGGTTACACCACGCCCTGGTCGGCGCCGGTCGGCTGTGACTATCGCGGCTACCGGATCGTGTCCGCGCCGCCACCCAGTTCCGGCGGAACGACCCTGTGCGAGATCCTTCAGATCGTGCAGCCCTATCCGCTGGGCAGTTGGGGCTACGCCTCGGTCGAGGTCACGCAAAAGCTGGTCGAGGCCGAGCGCCACGCCTTCGCCGATCGCAACACCTATCTTGGCGATCCGGCCTTCGTGAAGAACCCGATCGAACAGCTTCTGTCGGCCGATCATGCCGCGAAGATCCGCGCCGCGATCCAGCCTGACCGCGCCACGCCATCTTCGCAGGTGACGGGCAGCCTTGGCCCGGAGGAAGGCCAGCACACCACGCATTATTCCATCATCGACGCCAAGGGGAACGCGGTGGGCGTGACCTACACGCTGAACTTCTTCTTCGGCACCGGAAAGATCGCGGGCGACACCGGCTTTTTCCTGAACAACGAGATGGACGATTTCACCTCGAAACCCGGCGTTCCGAATGCCTTCGGGCTGGTGCAGGGAGAAACCAATGCCGTGGCGCCGGGCAAGCGGCCGCTGAGTTCGATGACGCCGACCATCGTGCTGAAGGACGGCAAGCCCTTCATGGTGACCGGCAGCCCCGGCGGCTCCACCATCATCTCGACCACGCTTGAAAGCATCCTGAACGTCGTGGATTTCGGTATGAACATGCAGCAGGCCGTCGATGCGCCGCGGGTGCATCACCAATGGCTGCCCGATACCGTCTTTGTCGAACCGGGCTACCTGACACCCAGGACGCGGTCGGCGCTGGAGGCGATGGGCTACACCTTCAAGGAACGCTCTCCCTGGGGTGCGGACGAGGCGATCCTTGTCGATCCTGCGACCGGAAAGCTGGAAGGGGCGAACGACAGCTGCCGCCCCGCGGGGCTTGCCGCAGGGTATTGAGGTCAGCGTGAGACGACAGGGCGCAGGAAGGCCGCGAAATAGGCCTCGAGCGCGTCATGGGCGTCAAGCGGCAGGAGGTGACCCACATATTGGTCGGGCCGCACGATCAGCAGGCAACCCCGCGCCCGGTCGATGCCCCGCAGGGCGAAGATGTCCTGACCCGATTTCAGGTCGGGGCAGAACACCTTCTCGGCATCGATCAGCCCGAAGCGGCCCTTTGCCGGGCGCAACAGCGCGGGCATCGCGTCGAACGCCAGACTGCGGTGATCCTGCGGAAAGACCGCGCGCAGGTCGAAGATCGCGTCGCTGTCCTGCCCGGCGGGGGTGTAGCGACGCAGCGGGGACGTGCGGGCGCCATCCAGATAGTCGCACAGCGCCGCGATCGCGGCCATCGCGCCTTGGGCCGGGGCAAAGGCGATCAGCCGCCAGCGCCCGTCCGCCGCGACGACATCGCCAAGTTGCATGGGTTTGGCATCCGCCAACCGGATGACCGGGGCCGAATGAAGCCGCATCCCGATCTCGAACCCCGGCGCGAGGGCCTGCCATGTGGCGGGCCCCGTCAGGATGGAGGGCGCGTATTTCACCGCGACCCCGGCGGTATAGCGACCCTGCTTGATAAAGAACTTCTGAAACTCGGGCGTCTCGCCTTCATCGGCCTTTCGCTCGCTGATAATGCGGGCCCAGTCGCGGTCGAAGTCGATCAGATCCTGCGCCACCGCCTGCCGTTCGGCCGAGTAGCTGTGAAGCAGCGCCGGCTCCGCCTGCCCCCTGAGCACCGCCGCCAGTTTCCAGCCAAGGTTGAACGCATCGCCCATCGACACGTTCATCCCCTGCCCCGCCTTCGGGCTGTGGGTGTGGCAGGCATCGCCCGCGATGAAGACGCGGGGCGGACGGTCGCTTCCGTCTGGCGCGTCGTCGAACTTGTCCGTGAGACGTTGGCCGATCTGATAGACCGACCACCAGACGACGTCCTTCACCTCCAGCGTATAGGGATGAAAGATGCGTTGGGCACTGGCGATCAGCTTGTCGATGGTGATGTCGCGGTCGGCCACGCGCTCGCCCGGTTTCAGCTTCTCCTGCTCGATGTAAAGCCGGACGAGATAGCCCCCCTCGCGCGGGATGATGAGGACGGTGCCCTCCCGGTCGGACTGGATCAGCGTCTTCAGGCGGATGTCGGGAAAATCCGTGACGGCCAGAACGTCCATCACGCCCCAGGCCTGATTGGCGGAATCGCCGCGCAATTCCCGCCCGATGGCGGCGCGGACCTTGCTGCGCGCCCCGTCGCACCCCACGACATAACGCGCCCGCACGGTTTCCATGGCGCCGCTTTCGGTATCGGACAGCGTGACGGTGACGGGATAGTCACCGCCCGCCGGATCGACCGATAAACGCTCGAACGCGCGGTTGTAGTCGGGCACGAGCCGCGCCGGCGCATTGCGCATCACGTCCAGATACATGTCATGCACCCGCGCCTGATTGAGGATCACGTGGGGCATCTCGGACAGCCCGTCCTCGACATCCTGCACCCGTCCGGAACGCTGGATGCGGGACGGATCGGCGGGATCGGGCTTCCAGAAGGTCGTCTCGTTCACCCAGTAGGCTTCTTCCTTCACGCGGGAGGCAAAGCCGAAGGCGTTGAACATCTCCATCGACCGGCAGGACACGCCATCGGCCTGACCCTTCTCCATCGGCCCGGCCTCCTGCTCGACGATCCGGGTCGTGATCTCGGGAAAGGCGGAGAGTTGCGCGGCCAGCGTGAGACCCGCGGGACCGCAGCCGACGATCAGCACATCCACCGTATCGGCGGGGCGTTCGCGCAGGCTGGCGGGCTGGACGCGCGGATCTCCGGGGCGGAAGCCGTCGAGGTGAAATTGCATGGCCGTTCCTTTCCGGTTCGCGGGCAGGATAATGATAAGTACACTTACTTTCTGGCGTCAAGAAAAAGATAAGTATGCATACCATTCTCACCTGAGCCTTGATAAACTACGGACACCCGAGACAAGCCGGAGGAGCGGATGGAGCTCTACACGATGGCGGGGCACCTGATCCGCAGGCTGCACCAGCGGTCCACGCAGGTCTTTCAGGCGCGCGCGCAAGAAGCGGGGATCGACCTGACGCAGGTGCAGTTCGCCGCGATGGAGGTGCTCTGCGACCATGAAGGGATCGATCAGGCGCGCATCGCCGCCCTGATTGCCTATGACCGCGCCACGATCGGGGGCGTGATCGACCGGCTGGAGAAAAAGGGCTACCTGCGCCGGGTCGTCAGCCGCCAGGACCGCCGCGCCCGTGAGGTGAGCCTCACGCCTGAGGGCCGCGCGATCCTCGACCGGCTGCGACCGACCGTCGTTGCCTTGCAGGACGAGATCCTTGCCGACCTCACGCCACCCGAACGGGCCGCGCTGCTCGCCCTGATGGGAAAGGCGCTGCATATACCGGACCCGGCGGGACCAGCGGCAGAGGGCCGCGAGGGATCGGCCTGACACCCCACCCCCGGTCGCCTGTCGAACGCGATCCGAACGCGACCTGTCGAGACAGACGCACTGTGACAGCAGGTGTTCCCACGAGCCGGCATCATCGAAGGATTTTGAATGGTGCCCGGGGGCGGAATCGAACCACCGACACGAGGATTTTCAATCCCCAAGTCAAAATGAAATTATCCGTACAACTCACCTCCCAGAGAGAGTTATACGGAGAATTTTTGCGTTGTTTATCAATACTTTGTATGTTATTTTTCATCGCAACGGGAGATCCGCCCGCCCAACCCAAAGAATGCTTACCGGACCCATTTGCTGACCCCCAGCTGACCCCGGCAAGCTCCGGAGACGCAGATGCAAGACGGAAAGAAGACAAAACGTGAGCTGACCGACGCCTTCCTTCGGACCGTGCAGGTCGAAAAGCGCACAGACTTCTCAGACACGCGCGTCGAGGGCCTGCAGGTTCGGGTGTCCACAAACGGCGCCAAGACATTCAGCGTTCGAGCGACAGACCCCAGCGGCAAACAGCACCGCGTAAAAATCGGCCACCACCCGGGAACGTCTCTGAAAGCAGCGCGTGAGGCCGCGCGTCAAAGGATCTTGGAAATCCATGCAGGTCAGGATCCCAATGCTGAGAAGAAGCGCGCCAAGTCCGCACGAACCATGGAGCCGATACTCGACGAAATTCTGACTGAATACGAAGAGGTCGCATCCGCCCGCGGAACGAAAATCTGGCAGAAATCTGCAACAGGTCGCGCACCGCAGGCGCTCAGGGTCATCCACTGCGTATTCGGCCAGCTCGGAAAAAGACGGGTCGGCCAAATCTCTGAGAGTGACATTGCAAGCACGATGAAATCGTACAAGCGCATCGGTCGAACCGGGAGCGCGCCTACTGCCAATGGTCAGGCCGCACGCGCTCGAAGCTACCTGATGCCTGTGATGGATTGGGCTGCTGGGCGCGGCAAATTCAAAAAAGTGGGCGCGGGTCGCGCACCGACAGTGTCCACACCCGATCTCCACAACGTGTTTGATCCGGCAGCGGACGACCCCACGATTGCCGGCCGACGCGACCGTGTATTGGATGGCGATGAAATCCGACGGATACTGCCCTTGCTTAAATATCCAGCCCCTGACACCCTCAGTGTAAAGCTCAAACCTGAGGAAGACTTCCGGCCTATTTCGCTACGCTTCATTTTGCTTACAGCACCTCGTCGCGGCGAGATCGAAGAAATGCTGTGGAAGCATGTCGACCTTGCGGCCGGCATCTGGGTGAAGCCTCGCGTCAAGAGTCCCAATTCAACCGCGCCCCGCCAACATGTCATCCACCTCTCCACCGAGGCTTTGGCGTTACTCAAAAGCCTTCCTGCGCATCATCGCGAGAACCCGGAGAACTACGTTTTTCCGAACTCAAATGGCGGCAAGCTCGACAACTGGCCACGCATTACGAAGTCAATCCAGAAAGCCAGCGGCACCGCCGGTTGGAATCGGCATGACCTGCGGCGCACCGCCAGTACGCTGTTGCGACTTCTTTCTACTGATCCGCATTTGATCGCACGCGTGCTGGGCCACCTAACGGCACAGAGAGACGACCCCGCCCGGACTGCGCTAGAGCACTATATCAAAGAGGCCAAGCTTATCCCGAACATCGAAGATCCGATGAAAACTGCACTTGATCGCTTGGCAGGCCTCATGGCGTCACTTGAAGCGATGTAGCGTGGAAGACCTACCCCAGGGCGTCCATCGTTCCTAACGAGAGCCTTTGGGGATGCCTCAAGGCCCCATTAACAGTGGGAGGTGTTTCCTGCGCCCTCGCGGATAGGCCATGCTCGATCGTTGGAGGAAGGGCTTCAAACGGCGAGAAGCTGGATCACCATGACGACAACATATCCCTAAGATGATTTTAAATCGCGAAAGATCATTGTCGGACCTTGCCTCAAGGGTCACCTATTCTAGAACCAGCCGGCGCGCCGAAGTGGTGGCGCGGCCAGCCCCTTTCACCGATCCCGTGAAGTGCTGGCGCTGCGTAGAGCTCCCTCTCTACGCAGCCGTCCATTCATCCTCTCCGCCTTTGCGGATTTAGCCAATCGGGAGCAGGGTTTGAAGAAGCGGCTCCCCTAACTTCTCGCATGGGGCCTTTTCCTCGTAGCAGGTTGCGTTGTAGTGGCGCATCAGATCGTGTTGCCTCGGGAACAGGCGGTGAACATGGATTACTACCTAAACGAGATGTTAAGACGCGCCGCTCCTCGTGTAGATCAGGGTGCGGGGGCAAGCCCTAATACACGGAGCGCAATCGATATTTAGTGATCTTGGCCCGTTTTATCAGTGGGTTATCCCGGATACAGATGGTTGACATGGATCAAGATTTACCCGCCTATGGAGTATGGCGTTGGTTACGTGCAGTACCAACCGTGCCCACTAAACGGCGGCCCTTTCCTACCGGATTGGCCGCCGTCTTCTTTGTGGGACGCAAAGCAAGTGTCCCGTAGTCCCGGGAAACCTTTGGTTGTCGTGTGGCGTCCGGCACCATGCCCGACAACAGGTGAGCCCTCTTTGCGTCGCGGAGACTGTACCAGCTGTACCCCCCCAGTGCGGCGACTTGGCAGACACGGAAGACAGACAGGCGACAGAGGCTGGTAGGCCGTAAGGCAACGGTTTGGATCGTGTCTGTTACGTTAGTGACGCTCGCGGCCTCAAGGTTCGACCAAGACGGCCTTGCGGGTAGAGCTCGTCCCGGAGCCTCAGTCGCGCATCAAGCATCCTTGTTCGTGACCAGAACACATCGCTGTGATAACACTAATGGGGTCAGTTGCGTTTCGGCCACCATCGAGCGTGCTGATGCGGCGGCGGCTCCACCCGAGCAACCGCCGCTCGTCCAGGTTCCGAAAAGCATTCGTATGACAGGCGCCCTTGTTTGCGAGCGTTACGCATCTTCGTCGCGGTCACTCGGCGGTATTATATCAACTGATTTTGTCCGCGTTTTATTGGGCGTCGAACCTATCCGGCGCTTGAACACACGCCAATTTGGCCCATCGATGCGGCGGAGGAAGCGTACACTCCATCGCTGACAAACTAGCAAAGGGCGGAAGAGAGCTTCTGTCCCCCGCTCCTTAGCTTAGGCCGCCTCGCCCGCGCCCTCCGGCAGTTTGGCACCGGTCATAAAGGCGACAGCGTCGGACATGGTGTAGTCCTTGGGGTCGATCACGCAGAGCCGTTTTCCCAGCCGGTGAATGTGGATGCGGTCGGCCACCTCGAAGACATGCGGCATGTTGTGGCTGATCAGGATGATCGGGATGCCGCGCTGCTTTACGTCCATGATCAGCTCCAGCACCTTGCGACTTTCCTTCACACCAAGCGCGGCCGTCGGTTCATCAAGGATGATCACCTTCGATCCGAATGCCGCAGCACGGGCCACGGCCACTCCTTGACGCTGGCCACCCGAAAGAGTCTCCACCGCCTGGTTGATGTTCTGGATCGTCAACAGACCCAGATCCTTGAGCTTTTCACGCGCGATCCGTGCCATCTCGGCATGATCGAGTTTACCGAACCATCGACCCATCATCCCAGGCTTGCGTATCTCGCGCCCCATGAACATGTTGTCAGCGATCGACAGCGCCGGAGACATCGCCAGAGTCTGGTAAACGGTTTCGATCCCTACAGACCGCGCCTCCAGCGGTGAGGTGAAGCTGACCGGCTTCCCGTCGAGTTCCACCTCGCCCTCGTCTGGAACGACAGCACCCGACAGCGTCTTGATCAGTGTCGATTTCCCGGCCCCGTTGTCGCCGATCACCGCAAGTATCTCACCCGGATAAAGGTCGAAATCACAGTGGTCTAGCGCCGTAACGCGACCGTAGCGCTTCACCAGGTTGCGGCCCTTTAGAATGGGGTGCATCACAACGCCACCTTTCTGATCCATTGGTCCACGGCCACGGCAAGGATGATCAGCATACCGATCAACAGATAGGTCCACTGTGGGTCCGTGCCGTACATGTTCAGCCCTAGCGTGAAGACGCCGACGATCAGCGCTCCGAACATCGTCCCCATGATCGAGCCGCGCCCCCCAAAGAGGGAAATGCCGCCGATCACCGTCGCGGTAATCGAGTTGATGTTCTCGAATTGGCCGGAATTG
>JAGWVA010000114.1 GCA_028875855.1 Paracoccaceae bacterium | reverse complement strand
AGCTTCACGAAGGTCCAGTAGCGCCCGCCCCAGCCGGGGGCCGGCGGCGCGACGATGAAAATCTCCAGATCCTTCAGGCGCATCGCTCTCTCCCTGTGCTGTCGGCCGTCCTGTGTGGGCCCGAGCCTAGGGCCGCCATAGCACGCGGCGCGCGGGGCGGCGACAGGATGCGTCGGAAACAGGCCTTCAGCGGCAGGCGGCGGCGAAGGCGCGGGCCTCGGCAGGGGCCTGGCCCAGTTGCGCGGCGGGCGCAAGGCGGCTGGCCCAGTCCAGCGCCGGGAAAGCGCGGGCGGCCAGCGCGGGAAGCGGCGTGCCGGTGTCGCGCGCCTCCTTCGTCAGGGCCTTCACCGCCGCCTGCGCCTCGGGGCGCGGCAGGATCTCGGCCAGCGCAAATGTCACGGCCTCGGCGTAAAGAAGGCCAAGCCCGTCCTGAAGCGGGGCCAGCATCCGGTCCGCATTGGGGGCAAGCGTCTCGGCCAGCGTCCCGGCCGTCAGCAGCATGCGGCCAAGGCCAAGGCACATCTGCGGCAGCGTCATCCATTCGCAGAGCCATGCGGTCGCGTCGCGCTGCTGGCGATGGAGCGCCGCGCCCGTCATCACGGCATTCAGCCCGACCATCTGGCGCGCCAGCGCCACAAGGACGGAGGGGCCCACCGGGTTGGCCTTCTGCGGCATGGTGGAAGAGGCGCCGCCCGCGCCAAGGCTGACCTCCTCGATCCCGGACTGGGCGAGAAGGATCAGGTCTTCGCCAAGCTTTCCAATCGCTTGTGCGGTGATCGTGATCCAGTTGGCGAAGGTCGCCACGCTGTCGCGGGCGGAATGCCAGCTTTGGCCCGGATCGCCCAGGTTCAAGGCCTGCGCCAGCGCTGCGCGAACCTCCGGCGCCTTGGGACCCATTGCAGAATTCGTGCCCGCCGCGCCCGAAAGGCTGACCATCAGCAGGTCGCGCCTTACATTTTCCAACCTCTGGCGCTGGCGCAAGAGCGGGTTGCCCCAGCTTGCCACCACCGCCCCGAAGCTGGTCGGGGTCGCCACCTGCGCATAGGTGCGGGCGGCCATCGGCAGGTCGGCATGGGTCTCGGCCAGCGCGGCAAGGCGGGCCAAGAGCGCGTCGAGCCGCGCCTCCATCAACCCGATCGCCTGCCGGAGCCGCAGCATCAGGGCGGTGTCGATGACATCCTGGCTTGTCGCGCCCCAATGGAGGTATTGCGTATGGTCCGGCGCCTCCAGCGCCTTGCGGGCCGCCGCGACCAGCGCCGGCACGGGGACGGCATTGGCCCCGGTCTCGGCCGCAAGTCCCGCAGGGTCGATCTGCACCTCGAGCATGGCGCGGTGCAGGAAGGCGGCGCTTGCGGCGGGGATCAGGCCAAGATCGCCCTGCGCCTTGGCGAGCACGCCTTCGACCAGCAGCATGGCCCGCACCTCGGCGGTGTCGGTAAAGAGCCGGCCCATCTCGGCATCGCCGAGAAGGTCACGGTAGAGCGCGGAGTCGAGCGGCGAGGCCGGCATCAGGCGGGCCTGAGGCCAAGGATCGCGCGGGCCTCGGCCGGGGTGGCGACGGGGCGGTCGTATTTCGCGCAGAGATCGACTGTCCTTCGCACCAGCGCCGCGTTCGAGGGGGCCAGCGTCGTGCGGTCAAGGCGCAGGTTGTCCTCCAGCCCCGTGCGGGTATGGCCGCCCGCCGCGATGCACCATTCGTTCACCACGATCTGGTTCGGCCCGATGCCCGCCGCGCACCATTGCGCATCCGGCGCAAGGCGGTTCAGCGTCTCGATGTAGAAGTCGAACACCCGCTTGTCGGCGGGCATGGCATTCTTCACGCCCATGACGAACTGGACGTAAAGCGGCTTTTTCAGCCGGCCGTCCTCGGACATCTTCACGGCTTGAAAGATATGAGACAGATCAAAGGCTTCGATCTCGGGCTTCACGTCGTAGGCCAGCATCTCGCCGGCCAGCCAGTCCACCAGATCGGGCGGATTGTCATAGACGCGGGTCGGGAAGTTGTTCGACCCGACCGAGAGGCTCGCCATATCGGGGCGAAGGGGCAGCATGCCGCCGCGCGCCTGCCCGGCGCCGGATCGGCCGCCGGTGGACAGCTGCACGATCATGCCGGGGCAATGTTTCTCGATCCCCTCCTTGAGGGCTGCGAATTTCTCGGGGTCCGAGGTCGGCGTCTGGTCGTCGTTCCTCACATGGCAATGGGCGATGGTCGCCCCGGCCTCGAAGGCCTCCTGCGTGCTTTCGATCTGTTCCGAAACGGTGATCGGCACGGCCGGATTGTGTTCCTTGCGGGGGACCGACCCCGTGATGGCGACGCAGATGATGCAGGGTTCGGTCATGCGCGGGCAATCTCCAGAAGCCGGGCGGCAAGCAGATCGGGCGCCGCGAAGAAGGGGGAATGCGAGGTGGGCAGCGTGCTGACCGTGCCCTCCGGCCAGTCGGCGGTCATGTGTTCCTGCCATTCGGGCGGGATCGTGCGGTCGTCTTCGCAGCGGATGTAATGGCGCGGGATCGCGGCAGAGCGTTCGGTCAGCGTCAGCACCGTTTCCTGCGGCAGGATCGGTTGCGGGGTCAGGTGCGCACGGGCGTAATCGGCGGTGCCGGGCGGGCAGTCGTGGTAGAAGACGGCCTCGACCTGATCGGGATCGGCGGACCATGTGACGCGGTCCGGCGCGACCCGCACCGCGGCCATCAGCGGCTGGCGCGGGGCGGCGCGGCGGCGGTCGGCCAGCGACTGGCCCGGCACCGGCACATAGGCGCAGAGGTAGATCAGCTTCGCGATCTTCTCGGGGGCGATCTCTGCCGCGGCGGTGATCGGATAGCCCGCCATCGAATGGCCGACCAGAACCACGCGCCTGTCGATCGCCGCCACGATGGCGCGGGCGTAAAGGTCCAGCGTCACCTGACCCGCCGGGGTCCTGTCCGCGCCATGCCCGGGCAGGTCGATGGCGCGCGCGCTGTGCCCGTCCCGGTTCAGAAGCGGCAGCACATCGCGCCAGCACCACGCGCCATGGCTGGACCCATGGATCAGAAGAAAATCGGCCATCACATATCGAAGAATACGGTTTCGTTGTCGCCCTGAAGGACGATGTCGAAGCGATATTGTCCGGGCGCGGTCTTCTTCGCAAGCAGCGTCGGGATGCGCGCCTTGTGCTCGATGCGCGCCAGCACCGGGCAGGCGGCGTTGGCTTCTTCCTCGTCGTCGAAACAGATGCGGGTCTGAAGGCCGATGTTGATCCCGCGCGCCACGATCCAAAGGGCGATGTGCGGCGCCATCACCCCGCCCTGCGGCAGCGCCACGGCGCCCGGCTTGATCGTGTCGAGCCGCCACAGCCCGGTGTCGAAATCCGCGATGATGCGCGCCCAGCCGGTGACGTTCGGATCGGGCGTGCCGCGCGTCTCGTGCGGGGAGGGGTAAAGCCCCGCCGCATCCGCCTGCCAGCTTTCCAGAAGCGCGTCGCGCAGGATCATGCCCGCCCCGTCGATGACGTGGCCGGTGATCGTGATCGCCTCGCCCTTCGCGCCGGGGCGGATGGGGGACAGGCCAAGGTCTGTCGGGAAGATCCCGCCATTGCCCAGAAGGTTCGGGGCAAGGCCGATGTGGACATAAGGCCCCGCCGTCTGCGAGGGCGTTTCGGGAAGGTGAAGAAGCGGCTGGACCATCACATGCCCTCCCGGCGGTTCTCGAAGTAGGTCTGGCGGCGGCCGCGCAGCACGATGTCGAACTTGTAGGCGAGGCAGTCCATCGGAATCGCCATCGACATGTCGAGCGGCGCCACCAGCGCGTCGATCGCCTCCTGCGACGGGATCGTGTTCACGATGGGGCAGCGTTTGATCAGGGGATCGCCCTCGAAATACATCTGGGTGATGAGGCGCTGGCCGAAGCCGTAGCCGAAGACCGAGACGTGGATATGCATGGGGCGCCAGTCGTTCACGCCGTTGGGCCAGGGATAGGCGCCGGGGCGGATCGTCAGGAATTCGTAGCGCCCGTCCTCGTTCGTGACCGTGCGCCCGCAGCCGCCGAAATTGGGGTCGAGCGGGGCGGCATAGCCGTCCTTCTTGTGGCGGTAGCGCCCGCCCGCGTTGGCCTGCCAGATCTCCAGCAGCACGCCCGGCACGGGGCGGGCGTTCTCGTCCAGCACGCGGCCATGCATGATGATGCGCTCGCCCACGGCGGGCTGGCCGGTGAAGTTCAGGATCAGGTTGTTGTCCATCTCCCCCAGCATGTCGCGGCCGAAGACGGGGCCGGTTTCCTCGCTCAGCGTCGAGGGCAGGGCGATCAGCGCACGATGCGGCGCCCGCGTGACCGAGGTCTTGTAGCCCGGCGTATAGGCCGGCGGATGCCAGAGCCGGTTGCGCCCCAACAGCGGGCCGGTCGTCGGTGCGTCAGACATTTTCGCCCCTTTCGGCAAGGATTTCGCGGGCGATCTTGAAAGCGTGGTTGGCCCGCGGCACGCCGGCGTAGATCGCGACATGCAGCAGCACCTCGCGGATGTCTTCCGCCGTGCAGCCCGTGTTCGCGGTTGCCCGCAGGTGAAGGCGGAACTCTTCCCAGTTGCCAAGGCCCGCCAGCAGCGCCAGCGTCAGCATCGAGCGTTCGCGCGGCGGGATCGTGTCGCGCGACCACACATGGCCCCAGGCCGCCTCGGTGATGAGGTCGAGGAAGGGCTGGTCGAAATCCGTCTGGCCCTTGCGCGAGCGGTTGACGTGATCCTCGCCCAGGGTCTTGCGGCGCGTGGCGTCGCCCTGTTTCAGACGTTCAGACATGGCCGATCTCCTTCAGGAACCGGGTCAGGACGGTGGCGTATTCTTCGGGCTTCTCGACGCAGGGCAGGTGGCCCGCGCCGCGGATCAGGTGGAAGCGGCTGCCCTTGATGAGTTCGGCCGTCTCGCGCACCAGATCGGGCGGAGTCGATCCGTCCTCGGACCCGGCAATCGCCAGCGTCGGCAGCGTGAGAGAGGCCGTGGGCGTGTAGAAATCCGTCCCCGAGATCGCCGCGCAGCAGCCGGCATAGCCCTCGACCGGCTGGCGGATCAGCATGTTGCGCCATGCGGTGAATTCAGCCGTCTCGCGGAAGGGCTTGGCGAACCAGCGTTCCAGCACGCCATCGGCCATCGGCTCGATGCCCGTCCGTTTCACGGCGTCGATCCGCGTCGCCCACATCTCGGCGGTGCCGATCTTGGCGGCGGTGTTCGACAGC
>JAGWVA010000056.1 GCA_028875855.1 Paracoccaceae bacterium | reverse complement strand
TCACCCGCGCTTCGATCGTGCCACGGATCAGGATGTCGGGGTGAACCGTCTCGGTCTCACGCACCGGCTTGTCCTGCAGGACGGCGGCAAAGAGGGCGTCGTAGTCGAAGGCCGACATCTCTCCGCCATGCTCTGCCTCGCGGATCAGCTCGTCGCAGACCGCGTGGGCCATGATGCCCGCCTCGCGCTCCCACATGGTGACGGCGCCTTCGGGTCGCGGCCCGCGCGCGAAGGCCTCGGCCAGCCCGATATGCGCGGCAAGGTGATCGGCCAGGGGCATGTCCCCGCCATCGACGCGGGTCAGGCAGTCGCGGACCCACAGCGCCCAGTCGGCCACCCCCTCATCCCGTCGGGTTGCGGCCCACAGGATGACCTCCTCGCCCGTGGGGAAGGCCGGCCCGTGGCTGCGCAGATGCAACTCCAGCGCACGGGTCCAACGCAGGTGATCGCCCCGCCCGCCGCCGCCGGAATTGGTCAGCGGGTGCTTCAGAAGCGTCAGCAGCGCATCCACCGTCACCCGCCGGCCCCGCAGCGCCGCGACATGACGCAGGAAACGGCCCGGCGGCGACAGGGCAAGGGGCCGCCCCGCGCTGTCGTCCGCCACGATCCCCCAGCGGTCCAGCGCGGCGGTCACCTGCCGCCCCAACTGCCGGTCCGGCGTGATCAGCATGGCCCGCCTGCCCCGCTCGGCGGCCTCGCGCAGGCGCAGGGCGATGGCGACGGCCTCGGCGCGGGGCGATGGCGCCTCGATCAGCGTCACATCGGCCATGGCGCCGGTCAGGTCGGGCAGGCTGCCCCCCTCGCGCATCCACTCATCCGTCACCGGCGCGGGGCGCAGCGACAGGGAAATGACCCGGTTCCGCTCGGGGCTGGCCGCAGGCGTGTCATGCCAGCGCGGGACGGCGACAGGATCGACGCCAAGATCGGAACAGAGCCTGTAATAGCGGTATTGCGGGTGATCTTCGGACGACAGCGCCTTTTCGAGGCTGGCCCAGACCCCGGAAGGCATGTCGGTGTCGAAGCCCGGCAGGATCACCGCGCCGCGCGGCAGCCGCGCCACCGCCTGCATGAACAGCGCCGTCGCCCCCCGCGACCCGGTGGAGCCCGCGATCAGGATCGGGTGGTCGGGTGGACGAACCTCCCACGACGCGGCGCAGGCCAGCGCCGCGCGCCGCAACTGTGCCTCGCCCGCGGGGACGATCTCGGGTCCGAAGAAGCGGGCGACGATGCGCAGGAACTTCTGGCTTCGCTCCCAATGGCGGGAATGCTCGGACAGGTCCAGCGTCTCGAAGGCTTCGGGCGGCACGCCCTCGCCCTGCATCTCGGCCAGCAGCGTGGCAAGGCTGTCGGCAAGGTCATAGATCGCCGCGCGGGGCGCAAGGTCGGGTTCGCGGTCCAGCAGGTGCGCGACAAGCTGGCTGAGTTGCAGCCGAAGGCGCAGCGGCGGCGGCGGGGACGGCAGGGTCAGGTCGGGCAGGCTTTGCGGCAGGTCGGACAGAAGCCGCAGCCGGGGCAGGAGCCGGGCACCCCGGTCCGACAGGGCCGCATGCAGCCGCCGCTGCATCCGCCCGGTGTTTGCGTAGATTTCCACCCGCGCCAGCGCCTCGGGCGGCTGGTCGGCATAGCGGGCCAGCAGGCCATCGGCCACGGCGCGCGGGAAATCCACGCCCAGCGGCAGGGCGTAAAGGCCGGAGATCGCTGGATCAGGCATGGCCTGCCTCGTGCAAGAGCGCCTCGGCCTCGGCGATGCCTTCGGGGCGGCCGACGTCGCACCACTGGCCGGGATAGGTCAGGCCATAGAGCCGCTGCCTCGCCAGAAGCCGATCCCAGACGAGGTTGAGGGAAAACACGTCCTTCGTCACCTGCGCCACCGCGTCCGTCTTGATGATCTGCGCCCCGGGATAGATCAGGCCCGGCCCCCGGCTCAGCCGGCCCGCCGCGTCGCAGAGAAAATCGCCCCGGCCCCGGTGCCCCCGCGCCCGCTCTGGCGGGACCAGCAGCAGCAGCGCATCCATCGCCTCGGGCCGCCATGCCGCGCGCAAGAGCGCCAGAGGGTTCGGGCCGGCCCAGATCGCATCGCTGTTGAGCGTGAAGACCTCCGCGCTGTCCAGCAGCCCCCGAGCAGCCTTCAGCCCGCCGCCGGTTTCAAGGATCTGCGGCTCGTGCGACAGAAGGATGCCGCGCCCTGCCAGATGCGCCGCGATCTGATCGGGCAGGTAATGCGTGTTCACCACGATCCGCCCGACGCCCGCGCCGCTTGCCAGATCCAGCGCATGGTCGATCAGCGGCCGCCCTGCCACCTCGACCAGCGGCTTGGGCCGGGTGGCCGTCAGCGCCCCCATGCGGGTGCCAAAGCCGGCGGCGAACAGCATCAGGGCATCAGGCATCGGTCTTGATCCGCATCAGGGTGTCGGGCGTGGGTGCGGGTAGCAGATCGCGGACTGCCGCGCGCAGGGGGGCACAGGCGGGATGGGCAAGATCGGCGGTCAGATCGCCCCAGACCCGAGGAAGAAGGTCGAGATAGCCGGGCTTGCCCCGCAGCTTCGCCAGCCGTGTGAAGATGCCAAGGATGCGCAGGTGCCGCTGCGCGCCAAGGACGGCAACGGCGCGCGCCACATCGGAGGGTTCGCGGTCCGTGGCGGCGGCGAACCGGGCGATGCTGGCCTCTGCCACCCTTGGCGCGACCGAGCGGCGGGCGTCCTGCAACAGGCTGGCAAGGTCATAGACCGGGTGGCCCAGCATCGCGGTCTGGAAATCCAGCAGCCCCACGCGGGCAAGGCCGTCCCGGTCGGGCAGCCACAGAAGGTTCTCCGCATGATAGTCGCGCAGGATCGTCACCGGCGCTTCTGGCGGCAGGGTGTCCAGCGCGGCGCGCATGGCGGCGACCAACTCCGCCGTCCCGTCGCTTTGTCCTGTAACCGCAAGCCGATACCAGTCCAGTGCGGGGGCGACCGCCTCGGCCATCTCGGGCGTGCCGTAGGGGGGCAGGCCCTCCGGGGGCGGCAAGGTCTGAAGCCGGATCAGGATATCGCAGGCCGCGGCATAAAGCGCCTGTTCGCGCGCGCGGTCGCGTTCCAAAAGCCGGGCAAAGATCGCCTCGCCCAGGTCTTCCAGCAAAAGGAAGCCATCCACGCTTCCGTCACAGAGGATACGGGGCGCGGAAAGACCCTGTTTCAGCAGAAAACGATCGATCTTCACAAAGGCGGCCAGCTCTGCATCGGCCCGGGCGTCCATCAGGATCGCGCCCGTTCCGTCGGGCTTGCGCAGGCGTTCGTAGCGCCTAGCCGAGGCATCGCCCGCCAGCGGATGGCGGGCCGCATCTGCCCATCCGGCCGCCGCAAGGAACTGCGCGGCGGGATCGCCCGCATCACGCATCCTGCCGACCCCATTGGCCAAGCGCCTCGACCAGCCCGGCCCACCGGTCGCCGCCGGTGGCGGTCATCCGGCGACCGTCCTCCTCCGTGGCCGCGAAACGCAGCGCCAGGGCATCGGCGGGCGTGGCCGCGCCCAGACGGTCCGGCCATTCGACAAGGCAGATGGCGGTGTCGAAGGCCTGTTCCAGCCCAAGTTCGACCGCCTCGTCCGGGTGGGTCAGGCGATAGAGGTCCGCGTGCCAGATCTCGACCCCGCCCGCGTCATAGACCTGCACCAGCGTGAAGGTCGGCGACGGGACATCCTCGTGCAGCCCTGCCGCAGCCAGCCGCGCCTGAATGAGCGCGCGGGCGAAATGCGTCTTGCCTGCGCCAATCGGGCCCGACAGCAGCAGCACGTCGCCCGGCATCAGCCGGGGCGCCAGCCATTCGGCAAGCGCGGCGGTCGCCTCGGGCGAGGGCAGGGTCAGGGCGGCGGAAGCGGTCGTCATGGCCCGAGTCTGGCCGACCCCGCCCGCGGCTGCAAGCGTGTTCAGGCGGTCTGGCGGGCCGTCGTGGCCGCCCGCTGCGCGGGGCGCAGACCGGGCGGAAGCGGCGAGAAGCCGATCAGCGACCATCCGCCCGCAAGAGGCGTGAAGCGACAGGCCATCAGGCGCCCGTCGGTCAGGCGGATTTCGCCCCGCCACGCTTCCTTGGGTCCGACATCCATCACGAAGGCACGGGCCTCGCCCAGCACCGGCGACAGGGACACCTTGCGCTGCCATGACCGGATCGCCTCGGTGATCGTCGTGTCGCGCGGGGCATCCGCGTCCCCGGCCCAAAGCGCGTCATAGGCCGCGTTGCACATCAGAACCGCGCCCGTCGGCGAAAAGACGGCAATCGCCTCGTCCAGCGAGTCGATCACCGCGTGGCCCAGATCCAGATCCGCGCGAAACCGCTGGGTCATGCTCTTTTCCGCGGTGATATCCTCGAACAGGAAGGCAATGGCGCCGTCGGGATGCGGCCGTCCGGTCACCCGGTAGGTCTGCCCATTCCCGAGCGCCCACGTTTCTTCGTATTGCCCCCGCAGCGCGGCCGCTTCCACCGCCGCAACCTGGGCGCGCCAGCGCTTGTAGTCCTTGGGTTCCGGCAGCGTCTGCCGTTCGCGCATGGCGTCGAGAACCCGGACCAGAGAGGGGCGGGAGGTCAGGAATTCCGGGCTGATCCCGGTCAGTTCGGACAGCGCCGGATTGAAGACGACCAGCTGTCGCGCGCGGTCGAAGACGGCAAGCCCCACGTTAAGCTGGGCGAAGGTCTTCGTCAGGGTCTGAAGAAAGCCGCGCAGGGCAGCCTCGGCCCGGACGGTCGCATCCGACGGGATGGCAAAGTTCAGCCGGCCGCCGCCGTCGGGAAAGCCTTGCAGGTCGAACCAGCGCGTCGGCATGTCGTCCGGCATGGACAGCGACAGGCGGCATTCGGGGCCCTGCGCCTCGACGTCGCCCCCTGTGAAGATGTCGAACAGCGGCGCGATCGGCCAGACCGGTCGCCCATGATCCTTGCCGCTGGCGGCCAGCAGGTCGAGGTAGGTGCGATTGGCCCAGACGATGGCGCCGTTCGCATCTTCGCGCCATGCCGGAACGGGCGCGCGGTCGATCGTCTGGCGCAGGAAACGGATCTCTTCATCGGCGGCCTGCTGGCTGATCCCGTCCACGATGGTCGTGCCCGCCTCCGACCCGGGTTCGGTGACAACGATCCGCGTCATCCCGCCGTGCCATTCGGCGCGCAGCGTGACGGGACGCCGCGTGACCGAGGCGAGCGTGATCCGACCGATGGCGGAAAGACCGGCAAGCTTTTCCTCGAAATCCGGGAAGCGCGGCCTGACATAGGCCAGAAATCGCACCCAGTCGTCGGCCTCGATCCCCGTGGCGGCCAACAGCGCGCGGGCCCCGTCCGTTGCATCGACAAGCTCGCCGCGGTCGAACAGGAAGACGCAGGGCGCGGCCGGGGCGACGGGCTGCGCCTTGCGATAGCTGAACAGCGCCATGGACAGGCCGAACACGGCCATGAGGGCCGACAGCGAGGATGACATGACAATCATGATGATATGCGCACTCGTCATGGTCAGCCCCAATGTAACCTACATAACCCCAGCCTAAACCAAAGGTAGAAACCTTAACAGGTGGTTAACGCGAAGGGCGAAACGGCGGAATTCTGTCTGCACAGGGGCGCAAGGCCGCAGAAATCCGGGATCAGGGCAGGATCGGTCGGTTTTCACCCAAGGGGCCGCTCTCCTTGCCCGAGATCTTGTCGCGCGGCCACGACACCTCGACGATGGCGCCGGATCGCATCGCAAGCCCCGGCTGCGTGGATTGCGCATCGGTCGCGTTGGCAAAACTCAGTTCCGCGCCCGACCGCTCCAGCAGCGTCTTCGCGATGAACAGGCCAAGGCCCATCCCCTCGTATTCCGGCCGCCCGCTGTCAGGCTCGGCCACCGGCCGGGACCGGATGAACGGGTCGCCGATCCGCCCGATCACATGCGGCGGATAGCCCGGCCCGTTGTCCACGATCCGGACCGAGATCGTCCGGGCCGTCCAGACCGCGTCCACCCAGACGGTGCTTTGCGCGAAATCCACGGCGTTCTGGATCAGGTTTCGCAGGCCATGGATGATTTCCGGCCGCCGCTGGATGATCGGCATGGCGTCGTCGCCGCGGCCCGCCGGTGCGGCGTCGATCTCGATGACCTTGCCGCGGCTGGAATGCGGCTCTGCGGCCTCGCGGATCACTTCCAGAAGGGGCGCGTTGCGCAGGTGAAGGTCGTCCTTTCCGGCGCGGCCCATCGACCGCAGGATGTCGCGGCAGCGGTCGGCCTGATCGCGGATGAGCCGGGCATCCTCGGCCTGTTCCGGCCGGTCGGCCAGATCCTCCATCAGCTCGGTGCTCACCAGCTTGATCGTCGCAAGCGGCGTGCCCAGTTCATGTGCCGCCGCCGCGACCACGCCCCCGAGGTCGGTCAGTTTCTGTTCGCGCGCGAGCGCCATCTGCGTGGCCAGCAGCGCGTCCGAGACGGACCGGATCTCGGTCGAGACCTTGCGGGCATAGTAGGCCAGGAAGACGATGCCGATCACGATGGCCAGCCAGAAGCCGAAGCGCAGCGTCTCGGGGATCGCCAGAACGGCGCCGGAGGCAAGGCGCAAGGGCTCGTAGGCAAGGGCGATGAAGGTCACGAGACCGATCGCCACCGACCCCAGGATCACCGTCGTCCGCAGTTGCAGCGCCGTTGCCGAGATCGTGACGGGGGCGAGGATCAGCAGCGCGAAGGGATTGTCCAGCCCCCCGGTGAGGTAAAGCAGGAAGGCAAGCTGCGAGATGTCGAACAGCAGCGTCAGCAGCGCCTCCTGCTCGGTCAGCCGCTTGTTGGCCGGCAGGATCGCGGTTGCCATCAGGTTCGTGGTGACGGCGGCCACCACCGCAAACAGGCACAGGCCAAGATCGAGCTGGATGCCATAGACGAATTCCGCCGTCAGGATCGCGGCGAGCTGCCCGCCAATGGCCAGCCAGCGCAGCAGGACCAGCGTGCCCAGCCGGACCCAGTCGCTCCGGGTTTCGATGCTCCGGAAGTGCGGGCGGAAGGTGGCGGCCAAGCGGATCATCCAGAAGTGTCAGTCTGTCCTATTGTTAGACGCGCCTGTTTCAGGGATCAATGCAGCGCGCAGACCAGTGAGGAGATCGGCCCATGACCCGAGCCTATGCCGCCACCGCCGCCGCTTCCATCGTCATCCTTTTGGGGGCGCTGGGGTATTTCGCGCTGTTCGACCGGCCCGGAGATCCCTTCGCCAAGTGTCGAACGGCACAGGTTGCCGGGGGCGCCGGCGCGATCGGCGGGCCGTTCACCCTTGTGAACGAGGCGGGCAAGACCGTCACTGACAAGGATGTGATCAAGGGGCCCACCCTCGTCTACTTCGGCTACACCTTCTGCCCCGACCTTTGCCCGGTGGACAATGCGCGCAACGCCGAGGCCACGGATCTGCTGTCCAAGCGCGGCTACGACGTGACGCCGGTCTTCATCTCGATCGACCCAAAACGCGACACCCCCGAGACGATGAAGCTTTTCACCGAGAACCTGTCGTCCAAGATGATCGGGCTGACCGGAACCGAGGCGCAGGTGAAGGCCGCGGCGCAGGAATACCATGTCTATTACAAGATCCAGGACCCGACGCAGAAGGATTACCTGTTCGATCATTCCACCTTCACCTACCTGATGATGCCGAAGTTCGGTTTCGTCACCTTTTTCAGGCGCGACGTGACGCCCAAGAAGATGGCGGACGAGGTGGCGTGCTACGTCGATGCCGCCCGCGGGGCCTGACCATCATTTGACCATTCCCGCCGATGGCCATAGATACGTTCTGATCTATGGGAATGTGGAGCGGGTTCATGACGGATGCAGATCTGGCCAGTCTTGGAGAAGATCGCACGCTGCTGCTCGTCGATGACGACGAACCGTTCGTGAAGCGGCTGGCGCGCGCAATGGAAAAGCGCGGGTTCCTTCCCGAGACGGCGGAAAGCGTTGCCGCCGGCAAGGAGATCGCGATGTCGCGTCCGCCGGCCTATGCTGTGGTGGACCTGCGGCTTGAGGATGGCAATGGCCTCGACGTGGTGGAAGCCCTGCGGGAAAAGCGGCCCGATTGCCGGATCGTGGTGCTGACCGGCTATGGCGCGATTGCGACGGCGGTGGCCGCGGTCAAGGTGGGCGCGATCGACTACCTGTCGAAACCGGCCGATGCGAACGACGTGACCAACGCGCTTCTGGCGCGCAACGAAGCGCTGCCGCCGCCGCCGGAAAACCCGATGTCGGCCGACCGCGTGCGGTGGGAACATATCCAGCGCGTGTTCGAACTCTGTGACCGCAACGTCAGCGAAACGGCGCGTCGGCTGAACATGCACCGTCGGACCTTGCAGCGCATCCTTGCGAAACGCTCGCCGAAATAGGGTCTAGATCAGCGCCAGAAGCTCGGCGTGGCGCGCGGTGAAATCCGCGCGGACCTCGACGGGCGGGCGCAGCTTCAGGTCTAGCCTGCAGATCAGATGCGGGTCCTGTCGGCCGAAGATCCTGTCGGCTTCCTCGGTCGAGAACCCCGCGATCTCGCGCGCTTCCAGCCAGGCCGAGACGGTATCGGCCGCCTTGATCGCGACCTTCACCGCGCGCGGCAGCACGGCGGGCAGACCGAAGCGGCGGTGCACGGCGGCGGTCAGCTTGGTGTCCAGCTCGCCATAGGCATCCCCGATCGCGGCCTTGACCGGGCTGATCATGTCCCCGATCACGTATTCAGGCGCATCGTGCAGCAGGGCCGCGAGCCGCCATTTGACCGCAATCCCGGGGTTCTGAAGATCGAAGATGCGTTCCACCAGAAGCGAATGCTCGGCCACGGAATAGGGCCAGTCGCCGAGGGTCTGCCCGTTCCATCGCGCAACGAAGGCCAGACCATGCGCGATGTCCTCGATCTCGATGTCCATCGGCGTCGGATCGAGCAGATCGAGCCTGCGCCCAGACAGCATCCGTTGCCATGCCCGCCGTTGTCTCACGCGACCGCCCTCCGTTTCCGCCAGATATCCCCGGCCTCCCTCCATTGTCGAGAGGGTGACCGGGTGCTATCTGACCTTCAAACACAAGGGTCAAGGAGTTCCGCGGTATGTCGCAGGATTACATCGTCAAGGATATCAACCTCGCCGCCTTCGGTCGCAAGGAACTGGACATCGCCGAAACCGAGATGCCGGGCCTGATGGCGCTGCGCGAGGAATTCGGCACGTCGAAACCGCTGAAGGGCGCGCGGATCGCGGGTTCCCTGCACATGACGATCCAGACCGCGGTGCTGATCGAGACGCTGAAGGCGCTTGGCGCGGATGTCCGCTGGGCTTCGTGCAACATCTTCTCGACCCAGGACCACGCGGCGGCGGCGATCGCGGCGGGCGGCACGCCGGTCTTTGCGATCAAGGGCGAGACGCTCGAGGACTACTGGGCCTATACCGACAAGATCTTCCAGTTCGCGGAAGGCACCTGCAACATGATCCTCGACGACGGCGGGGATGCGACGCTTTACGTCCTGATGGGCGCGCGGGTCGAGGCCGGCGAGACCGACCTGATCGCCGTGCCGACCTCGGACGAAGAGGTTTGCCTGTTCAACCAGATCAAGAAGCGGCTGGCGGAAACCCCCGGCTGGTTCACGAAACAGCGCGACGCGATCAAGGGCGTGTCCGAGGAAACGACGACCGGCGTGCATCGCCTGTATGACCTGCACAAGAAGGGCCTGCTGCCCTTCCCGGCGATCAACGTGAACGACAGCGTCACCAAGTCGAAGTTCGACAACAAGTATGGCTGCAAGGAAAGCCTTGTGGACGGCATCCGCCGCGCGACCGACACGATGATGGCGGGCAAGGTCGCCGTGGTCTGCGGCTATGGCGACGTCGGCAAGGGCTCGGCCGCCTCGCTGCGCGGCGCCGGCGCCCGTGTGAAGGTGACCGAGGTCGATCCAATCTGCGCGCTGCAAGCCGCCATGGACGGGTTCGAAGTCGTCCTGCTGGAAGACGTGGTGGAGAGCGCTGACATCTTCGTCACCACGACCGGCAACCGCGACGTCATCCGCATCGAGCATATGCGCCAGATGAAGGACATGGCGATCGTCGGCAACATCGGCCACTTCGACAACGAGATTCAGGTCGCCTCGCTGCGCAACCACAAATGGACCAACATCAAGGACCAGGTGGACATGATCGAGATGCCTTCGGGCAACCGGATCATCCTTCTGTCCGAAGGGCGCCTGTTGAACCTCGGCAACGCCACGGGCCATCCGTCCTTCGTGATGTCGGCGAGCTTCACCAACCAGGTTCTGGCGCAGATCGAGCTGTTCACCCGCGGAACGGAATATCAGCCGGGCGTCTATATCCTGCCGAAGCATCTGGATGAAAAGGTGGCCCGCCTGCACCTGAAGCGGATCGGCGTGAAGCTGACCGAGCTGAAGAAGGAACAGGCCGACTATATCGGCGTGCCGATCGAAGGCCCGTTCAAGCCCGATCACTATCGCTATTGATCGGCGGGCGGCCTGCGGAACCCGTAGGCCGCCGTCGCATCGAAGGGCAGCGGGTCGGTCAGGCCCCAATCTTCGAACAGGTCCTGCCAATCGCTGAAATCCGGCGCGGTGTCGCAGAGGCACCGCCCGATCAGCATCGCTGCCCCCGGCGGCGCGGGCAGGTCTGTCAGCACGTCCGGGGTCATCGACGGGTCGCCGATCATCAGCAGGTCCCATGGCCCCTCGTTCAGAAAGGCGGGCAGGTCTTCGCCCGCCCCTGCCGGAACGATCCGCATCCTGTCGCCCGTCACGCCATTGCGCTGCCAGACCCCGCGCAACACGGCCTCCATCCCGGGCGCGGTTTCCTGCGCCGCCCAGGTCAGGTCGGGCCGAATGCGGCTGAGGTAGGCGGCAAGAAAGCCGCAGCCCGCGCCAAGCTCGGCCACGCGCGCCCCTTGCGGAAGGATGCGCGGCAGGTTGCGGGCAAGGTTGCGTTCGAACTTCCCCGCCCGCAGCAGATCGAGCCCCAGCGGCGTGAAGACCCGCGCATCGCCGGGCAGCATCAGCGTGTGATTGGCGAACCATTCCAGCGGGGTGCGCGCCGACAGATCGACCGGCCCCCGGACGTAAAGATCCAAGGGCGCGGGCGGCCGGTCGGCCTTTTCGGCCACCCGCACCGCCGCCGCGCGCTTTTCCACATCCGACATCAGCGCCGCGATCCGTTCGGGGTCGCGCGCCTTGGGCGGCTTGGCCTCGACCTGCGTGATCGGCACGGCAGAGGCGGCCTTGAGACCCGCGACGAAGGCCTCATACTCCGCCGTCCCCTTGAATTCGGCCAGCCGCGCCTCGGCCCGTTCCAGCGCCGCGAAATGCAGGCGGTTCAGCACCGGGTCGCGCAGCAATGCGTCGAAGATCCGTTTCCGCTCGTCATGGTAGCGCAGCATGGTGTCGTCGCGCACCTCGTTGCGGTCCTGCAGCGCCCAGTAGTCGGTGTTGTACTTGTCCTTCTTGAAGTTCACGTTGCCGCGGAACTTGCGCATCGCATAGGCGTCGATCGACTTCACCGCATAGTGGTTCATCTGCGCCCAGTCATAGCCCACCGTGCGCACGATCGACCGCCAGCCGCGGAACCTGAAGTAATCCTCCATCGGGCGACCGGACCCGTTGAGCCACCGGATCTTTTGCGGCCAGTCGGTATCCAGCCAGCGGTTCTTGATCTTGGGCCTGTGGATGCCAAGCTTCCAGTGCTCGGGGTCGAACTGAAAGAGCGTCTTCACCCCCCAGCCCTTGTTCCACATCTGCGGCGCGGCCATCAGGTATTGTTCGGTTACGGGCGCGCGCGACCAGTGCTGCACCCCGCCGGATCCGAAGATCCGCCAGGTGATCACGATGCCGTTCGCGCCCTTGTCCTTGGCGGCCGAGATCAGCCCGTCAAGGCTGCCGTCGCCATAAGAGATCGACAGGAATTCATCCGCATCGAACACCAGAAGCCAGTCGCTTTGCGCCACCAGCGGCTCGGACTGCGCGTAGTTCAGCGCCGAGGGTTGCGGCCGCTGCCCTTCGGGGATGCGGTTCTCGCGGTGATGGGCAAGCCCCAGTTCTTCCAGCCGTTGCAGCATCGCATCCGTGCCATCCGAACAATCGTTCGTATAGACAAGAATGTCGGTGAAGCCCACGGCAAGGTGATGAGCGACCCATTCCAGCACATAGGGCCCCTCGTCCTTCATCATCGACAGCGCCATCAGCCGCCCATGCGGACTGCTGCGCCGCGTCAGCCCGGTCGGATTGGCGTTCGTTGCCGCGAGCATGCCGTTGCCTGACGTATCAGCCATAAATTGGGCCACGAGTTACCCTTTTGCCGCCTGTTTTAGGCCCTAGGCATCGACCGGTGCCGGCCCTGACGCCGGAGACGATTCTATAACCGGTCCGCCAGTAAAGCTAGGCGTTCCAAAGCTCTGTTCCCGGTGCCCGCCGTCCGGGCCCGTCGTTGACGAGGTCGCCATGTCCCTGCCCCAGCGTCGCCCTGTTGCCTCCCTGTGGATCGGGCCGCGGCTGCAATACCTTAACCAGCTTTGCCTTCTCAGCCACGTCCGGCAGGGCCATCCGACGACGCTCTATTGCACCGAACAGGTCTCGAACGTGCCTGACGGCGTGATCGTGCGTCCGGCGACCGAGATCATGGACATCGACATGGATGTCGTGCGCCAGACCTCTGAATCCTTTCTGTCGAACGTGTTCCGCTACAAGATGATCCAGAAAACGGATGCGATCTGGATCGACTGCGACGCCTTCTGCCACCGTCCTTTCCCCGACGAGATGGTGAACATCTTCGCAGGCCACGGCTTTCGCGGCGCGCTGAACTGTGGCGTGGTGTCCATCCCGCGCGAGGGCGAACTGATCCACCGGCTGCTGGATTACTACGAGAACCTTCCCGACGCGCCGGCATGGTTCAACAAGCAGCAGCGCAAGAAGCTGGAAAAGCAGGACCCGAGCCTGCCCCATGCGGTGCGGATCTACAACGCCGAGCGGACGGCCTTCGGCCCACAGGCCTTCACGTGGTTCGCGCAGCAGACCGGCGATTACGACAAGGCGCTGACGCCCGATTATCTCTATCCCGTGCCGTTCCAGCTCAACGACGTGTTCTACGACCCCTATGGCCGGGTCGAGGGGCATTTCACCGACAACACGCTGTCGGTTCACCTTTACACCAACGGCACCAAGCCGTGGTGGCGGAAGAATCCGCCGCTGGAAAACTCTTACGCGTGGCGCATGTGCCAACAGATCGGCGTCGATCCCGCCCAGGCGCTGGAAGACTGAGGGACGCATGTCCGATCAACCCTCGCTCACGCTCATCTACATCGTCGAGCCGCCGGATTATCAGGTCATGGCCTGCACCCTGCTGGCCTCGATCCGCGAATTCTTTCCCCAGGTGCAGGCCATCGGCTACTGCCCCGAACACCGCATGGAAGACCTGCACCCGGCGGTCTTCAAGGCGCATGAGATGATGGGCGCCGAGATCCGCCCGATGAAGACGCTGGGGATGTGGGACGATCCCTACCCCCACGGCAACAAGATCCTTGCCTGCCGCGAACGGCGCGACACCGCCTTTTCCGCCTTTGTCGATTCCGACGTGCTGTTCCTGCGCCCGAACGTTCCGGAAAACCTGTGCCGGCCCGGCCATGTCTCCTGCTCGGTCGCGGCCTCGATGCAATGGGCGGGGCAAGAGGTGTGGGACACGATCTACGGCGCCTTCGACATGCCCGTTCCGACCGAACGCATCCGCCTGATGCGCCAGCCGGGGCGGCCGGTGGTGCCCTATTTCAGCTCTGGCCTCGTCGCCTTCCCCGAGGACGAGGTGAACGGCAAGCGCTTCGCGGATGTCTGGTATGACACCGCCCGGCAGCTCGACCGGGTGGAGACGCTGGAAAACCGCCGCCCCTACCTCGACCAGATGACGTTGCCCTTGGCGATCCGGCGCGCGGGGCTGGCCTGGAACATCCTGCCGGAAGAACAGCACTACATCCTTGGCGGGCGGCTGCGCGGTCAGGACCTGCCGACCGACCGGGAGATCTTCACCGTCCACTACCGCTCGCAAAAGGTGCTGCGCGAGGTCGGGCTGCATGAACTGGGCAAACGGCTCCTGACGGAACGGACCGGCGTGCCCTATGTCCGCCGCCTGACCGAAGGCGACACCCGGCCCAAGGCCGTGGCGCGGGCCTAGGCGATGGGGATCAGCCTCATCCCGGCGATGTTTCTTGCGCGCAACGCGCCCCATGTTCAGGGCCTCGCGCGCGGCATCATCCTTGGCCGCCAGAAGCTGCACATGCAGGGGCGCAAGCTGGACCGTTTCGTGAAGGCGGCGACGCTGCACGGCTTTCAACTGACGACTGACCGCCTCACCCAGCCCGACGGATTCACCGAGGCGCTTTTTGCCGCGCTTGGTTATCCGCCGATGGAGGCGATGGACTTCACCGACAAGGAAGGCGCGCAGCACATCCACGACCTGAACCTGCCGGTGCCCGAGGCGCTGCACGAACGGTTCGATCTGGTGATCGATGGCGGGACGACCGAACATATCTTCTACATCGGGCAGGCCATCGACAATTGCCACGCGATGCTCAAGCCGGGCGGCGTGATGATGGGCTTTGTCGCCTGCGACGGCTGGTTCGGCCATGGCTTCTTCCAGACGGGGCCGGATGTGCCGTGGCGCTACTGGCACCACGCCCGGGGCTATCAGATGCTCGAGGTGTCGATCGTCCCCCGCCTCATGCCGCGCCTCATCACCCCGATCGAGGACCCGACCGGCCAGCCCCGCGGGGGGGAGCGGTTCCTGAAAGGCCCGCACATGCTGCTGTTCGCCTGCCGCAAGCCGCTGACCGCCGTGCCCTACCGCCCGCCGATTCAGGGCCACTACGTCTGAGGACCGCCATGCAAGACGCCACCGAAGACGCTCCGCCCAAATCCGATGCCGAACGCCGGGCCGAGGTGCTGATCCGCCGCCAGAAACGCAACCTGCGCAAGGCCGCGGCCGAGGGCTTCCTGTCCGGCGTCGCCGCCATGCTGCGCCCCGGCGACCTTGCGCTGGATTGCGGGGCGAATGTCGGCGTGGTGACGCGCGTTCTGGCCGCCACCGGCGCCGATGTCGTGAGCTTCGAGCCCGATCCCTTTGCCTTCGCCAAGGTGCAGTCCGCGTTCGGGGACCATCCCCGGGTGGAGCTTGTGAACGCCGCCGTCGGCACCACCGAAGGCACTGTCCGGCTGATGCGGGCCGAGAATTTCGACGACAACCCCGCTGGCGCCTCGGTCAAGAGCACGATCCTGCAAGGCGGGCGGATGATCGACGAGGCCGCCGGGATCGACGTGCGCATGATCGACTTCCCCGCCTATCTGGAGGCGAAGATCGCCGAGCGGGGAGAGATCGCCTTCGTCAAGATGGACATCGAAGGGGCGGAGCTCGATCTGCTGGAAGAGATGGGCCGCCGCGGCCTTCTTGCCCATATCCGCTGCCTTGTCGCCGAAACGCATGAGCGCAAGTTCCGCGACCTGCGCCCCCGCTATCGTGCGCTGCGGACGCTGTTTGCCAAGAAATACCCCGGCGGGCGCGTGAACCTCGACTGGATCTGACGCGCCTCAGCTTGGCATCCGGCAGTCCTGCGCCACCGCCACGGGGTCCGGCGCGCCCTGCAACACCACAGCCGACAGGCCAAGCGCGATCACGGTGTCCTCTCCCATCCTCTCGATGGCGGGGACACCGGGCCAGCCGGTCAGGTCGATCACATCGCCGGTCCGCCAGTCGGTGATGGTGCAGACCCCGCCATAGGCGATAACATAGGTCACGCCCCCCTCGCCGCCGGTGATGGTGTTCTCGCCCGGCCCGACGAAGAACTGATCCTTTCCCGGCCCCGAAATCACCCGGTTGCGCCCCGGTCCGGTGTGGATGACCGAACTGTGCTCGCCGTCCATGATGAAATCGTTGCCCGGCCCGCCGTAGATGCGGTTGAATCCATCGCCGCCGTAGATCTCGTCATCCCCCGGCCCGCCGTCCAGCGTGTCGCGCCCATTGCCGCCCTTCAGGTAATCGTCGCCCGGGCCGCCGTAGAAGGCGTGGTGATCGTTGCGCCGGCCGGACAGGGCAATCAGCCGGTCGTTGCCCTCGCCGCCCTCGAAGGTCGCGCCGGCGTATTTCGGCCCGATCATCACATCATCCTCGCGCGAGCCGACGACATGGACGGCGACGCGTTCCGAGGATTCGAAATGGATCGCGCTGTCGGGATGGGCGACGATATGGACGACCTTGCCGCTGGTGCGGTCCGCCTCCATCCGCGCGACCACGGCGGCAAGGCGGACATTCTCGATATTCGCGGGAACGCGCAACGTGTAGCCATCCGGCCCGGCCATATACCACAGCGTGTCATTGCCGCCGTCCGGGGCTTCCACGATCCGCTCGGCCGCCTCGCCATAGGCCCAGTAGTCGTTGTCGGCCGTCCCGCCCGCCAGCACGACGGACCCGTCCATCGCCATCATGGCGTTCACGCCGTCGGCCGGGTTCTCGAAGCCGCGCAGATCAAGGCCAAGTTCCAGCGCCGCCGCAACCAGTTCCGCGCGCAGGAAATCCGTCTCCGGCCCCCCGGCAAGGTTCGTCGTCTCGCCCGGATCGCGGCGCACGTCATCGACGTGTTCCTCGCCGTTCGGATAGCGGAAATAGCGCAGGTGATCGTAACCGGGCACCGAGGGGCGCACCGACAGCGTGCCGAAGACCGCCGTCAGGGGCGACTTCGATCGGTCGTAGGCGCCGAAGCGCGCGTCGATCAGCGGCAGCAGGCTTTGCCCCGAAGTCCAGTCCGCCCGGTAGGGCAGCCCGGCGATGTCGAAGAAGGTCTTTGTCAGGTTGTGCAGCGACACCGGCATGTCGATTACCGTGCCGGGGGTCATCGCACGGTTCCAGATCCCCAGCGGCACATGGGCGGCGCTGTCCCACTGGCTCATCTTGTGAAAGCTGTCGTGGGTGCCAAGGTTGAAGCCGTTGTCCGACAGAAGGACAACGGTGGTCCTGTCCGCCAAAGGCGAGGCGCGCAGCGCGTCCATGAAACGGCCGATCTCGTGATCGACATGGGAACAGGCGGCGAAATAGGCGCGCACGACCTGCCGCCATGCCGCGTCCCCGGCCTTTTCCGGCGTCCACTGGCCATTGGCGATATAGGCGGCCTCATAGACCGCCATCCCCGGTTGCGGGCCGAAGAAGTCATCGGGATGTGCCGTGCTGGGCCATGTGATCCGTTCCGCGTCATACATCTGGTAGAAGCGGTCCGGGCAGGTCAGGTCGTAATGCGGATGCTTGAAGCCCAGCTGGATCAGGTGGCGCCGGGCCGGGTCGGCACGGCCAAGGTAGTCGATCGCGTTCTGCGCGACGTGGAAATCGTAGAACCGGTCGTCCTGCGATCCGTCGTCGTCGGGGTGGTTCACCCCGCGCACGCCCGGCCCACGGTCGAGGTAATCGTGAATGCCCGTCCGCCCGCCGCCGCGATCCTTGGCCTCCGGGTCCTCGTGGAACAGGACGCGTCGGTAGTCTTCCGGCATCGGCTTGTAGTTCGCGTCGGTCTTGCCGGTGGTGAAGCAGCGGAACCCCGCGCGGCGGAAGTCGTATTGCCAGGCGGCGGTCGGCGGCAGCGCGTCGCGCCAGAAGCGGTTGAGGTCCACCAGCCCCGTGCGGAAGGGCGAGATGCCGGTGGCCACCTCGGCCCGGCAGGGGGCGCACAGGGGCACGGTCGCATAGGCATTGGCGAACCGCGCGCCTTCCGCCATGAAGCGGTCGATGTTGGGGGTCTGGATCTCCACCCCGAAGGCATGGCGCCAGGTGACGACGTCGATCATGTCGTCGATCCAGATGACGCAGAGGTTGCCGCCCGTCAGGGCCGCCGGATCAAGCGCCATGCCCTGCCCTTTCCCGCCAAAGCGCCTCGGCGGCGGTCGGATCGCCCGGCCCGTCCGGCCAGACCAGAACATCGGTCAACCGGAACTGGCCCAGTTTGCGGTGCAGCCCGCCGCGGGGCCCCCGGCAACCGATGAACAGGTCCGCCGGTCCGGTCATGCCCGTTCCGTGAAGCGGCGCAGAGGTCGCCGGTCCGCCGTTCACCGACAGGCCCGCCTGTCCGTCGGCGATGGTCAGAGTGACCAGAAGGATCTGCCCCGCCCCCGGCGCGATCGGTTGCGTCAGCGCGACATCGCCCTTGTCCTGTTCCAGCCGCACCTCTGCCCCGCGCTGGGCGGCATAGACGTAATCCCCGCCATCCACCGGCATCAGCGTGAAAAGCGTCTCGCCATCCAGCGGGGTCGTGCGCAGGATCGCGGCTACGGTGACGGCCCCCGCGTCGGGGATGACGCCAGACAGGACAAGGCCGGTATTCACCCCGGCCGCGAAAGCAAGCGCCGGCGGATCGTTCTCGACCCGCGTGCCTTCGGCATTCGCGGCGACGCGAACGGCCGTCGCCGCGCCCGAGCGGGTCCACCATGCGGAAATGCGCCCCGGAATTTCTGCCATCGGCACGAAGCTGTCGGACGACGCGGTCAGCCAGACCGGCGCCGGATCGGCGGCGGCGGTCTGGACGCGGATCAGCGCGCCTTCGGGCAGCACTCCCTCATACCGGATCATGCGCTGGCCTCCGGATGCAGGGGCAGCGCGGCAGGATAGGCCCAGCGGTAGAGCGGCAGGCCCCCGGTCCGGCTTGGCGCCTCCCACCGGTCGCGGATCGCGCCGCGGTTGGCCGGGCCGTCCGACCGGGGCCCGCCGCCGCGGGCATAGGTCAACATCGGCGCCGGCCCGCTTGGCACGCGGTCGCAGGTGACGATCAGGCTGCCGGGATCGTCGGGGGCAAGCTCGACCCCGATCACCTCGACCGGGCTGTCGCAGCCGGTCACGGCAAAGCCGCAGGCGGGGCCCGCATCGAACGGGTCGGCCGGGTCGATCACCAGATCGGCCAGTGCCCGGGCCGTCACCCGGATGCGCGGCCCGTCATGTTCGGCCAGAAGGAACAGCGGGCACGTCCATTCCTGACGCGCCAGCCGCGCGGTCAGCGCATGGGCGTCCATCTCGGCCAGCCGGATGCGGCCTGCCTCGGTCGGGCGGCCGAAACGCGTCATCCCGGCCATGTAGGCAGGCGCGGGGAACACCAGATCATGCGCGCCGTGCTGCCATGCCAGCTCCCAATGCGCCTGCATCACGGGATGTTCGCCGATTTCATGCGTGCCGGCTTCAAAGGTCGCGAGAAAGGTGGGCCGGTGCAGGCCGCGACGGTTGAAGCCGCGTTCCACCCGCGCCATCAATGCGCGCAGGCCTGCGACATGGGCGGCGGCGTCCGACACCGTATCCTCCAGCCCGAAGTCGAGGCCGACAGAGATCACCCGCGCCCGTTTTCCAAGGCTTTCGGCCGCCGCGATCAGGCTGTCCGCCGCCGCCATCAGGTTGTCGAAGGCGCGACCCTGCGCAAGCTCGGCCGCCGTCGCCGATCCATCCGTCTCGGCCCGCGTCAGGTAAAGCGGCCGGGCGCGGAACTCGGCCCGTCGGGCGGCCAGCATGGCATCGGCCAAGAGCGTCTCGCGCGTGGCATAGCGGATGCGTTGCAGCCGGTCGGTGGGCCTTGCTTCTTCGGTTCCTTCCAGACCCACGGCGCCGATATGGTCGCCGGGGGCAAGGACGTGGAACGGATGCGCGGGGGCGGCCTCGTTGAATCCCGCCCGCCGGGCGCCGCCGATGGCGAACAGGCCGTAAAGCGGGCCGGGCGCATGGGCGATGATGTCGCCCCCCTCGACCCGGCGCTGAAAGCCGCGCGGGCCTGTCGCGTCCATCTCGGCCGTAAAGCGATACCACCTGCCTTCCTGCCGCAGGTCCCAGGCGTCGATATCGCCCAGCACCTCTGCCGGATCGGGGGGCAGGCCCGGCGCCAGACGCGCCTTTAGGTCGGCCAGCACCGTGTCCGACAGCTTCAGCGTCAGGCCGGTTTCGTCGAAGGTGATCACGTCGCCGTTGTCGGCCCGGATCAGGACGCCCTGTTGATGGTCTTTGCCGTCGGTGGGCATCGCAAACTCACCTGTCATCACCCAAGCCATTTGCGCGGGGCCGGGTCGCCGGGTCAAGCGGGATGCGCGTCTGGGCGCGTGTCTGCCGCAGCGGCGGGATCGTCCGACATTTTCCTTTGTGGCTCGGGATGTTTACCCTAAAGTGCATATCCGGACGGGTAAACCGCCATCCTTAAAACGATTTCAGCCGAACCGGCCCAGCCGGCGGAACGAGGAGGCCCAGATGAGTAAGCGTGACGACCTGATTGCCAAATACGCCGACGACCTGAAAACCAAATGCGGGATGACACCGGACATGGACCTTCTGACGAAGGTGACGATCGGCTGCGGCCCGGCGATCTACAACGCGGACAGCGCCGTTGTTGCGGGCAGCGACAAGGGCGAGCTGGAAACCGTGAAGAACAACTTCCTGATCAAGAAGCTTGGCCTTGCCGACACCCCGGCGCTGATGGACGCGATCAACGCGGTGATCGACACCTATGGCCGGTCCGAGCGCAACAAGTATCGCGCCGTGATCTATTACATGCTGACCAAGCATTTCGGGAAAGAAGCCGTTTACGGCTGAGGCTTTACCGCTGATTTTACAAGAATTTTAAGGGCTTCGGATTTGCGTTCCGGGGCCCTTCGCGTTTAACGTGCCGACACCTCGCCAGTATGGCAGGGCCCATTTCATATCACGCGGTGCTGTGGGAGCACGTGGGGTGTTGGAGGGTCCCGCCTAGGGCGGGGCCCTCCATGTCACGCGGGAATATCCCTGTCAGGCGGTCTCGGTCAGGCCGCCAAGGTCGCAGATCGCCGCCCATTCGGCCTCGGTCACGGGCTGGACGGACAGTCTTGCGTTCTTGACCAGCACCATATCGGCCAACCGGGGATCGGCCTTGCAGGTGTCAAGGCTGACGGGCCGGGGAAGCGGCGCCACCGCCTTGACGTCCACGCAATCCCAGCGGGGATCGTCGGTGGTGCTGTCGGGATGCGTTTCGGCGCAGACTTCGACGATGCCGACGATCTCGCGCCCCTCGTTCGAATGATAGAAGAAGCCGCGATCGCCCAGCTTCATCGCGCGCATGTGGTTGCGGGCCTGATAGTTGCGCACGCCGTGCCATTCCTCGCCCGCCGCACCGCGGGCGACCTGATCGTCCCAGCTCCAGGTTGCGGGTTCGGACTTGAACAGCCAATACGCCATCAGCCGACCACTTTCTTCCATTCCTGAACGGTGACCTCGGAAAAGAGCCCGGCCCTGGCATAGGGATCGCCCGCGGCCCAGTCCTGCGCCTCGCCCAGCGTGGCCACGTTCAGGATCAGCAGCGACCCGCACATGCTGCCCGCCTCATCGAGGAAGGGCCCCGCAAGCTGCACCACACCGGTCCGGGCGATATAGTCGAGGTGCTTTTCGCGGTTGGACTTGCGGACCTCGAGCGCGCCGGGCTTGTCGCGGCAGATGATGGCAAAAGGCATTCTCATTCCTCCTTCAGGGGGCGGGCCAGCAACGCCTCGGTTGCTTCCCGCACGCTCAGTTTCATGTCGATGACGGCGGAGACCATGCGCGTGATCGGCAGGTCGATGCCCAATTCCTCGGCCAGCGCGGTGATGGCGCGGGCGGTGGCGGCGCCTTCCACGGTGATCGTCGGGTCGAACCCCTGCCCCGCGCCAAGGGCCTGCCCGAAGCGGAAGTTGCGCGACTGGGCCGAGGTGCAGGTCAGGATCAAGTCGCCAAGGCCCGAGAGGCCCGCAAGCGTCTCGGCCTTGGCGCCAAGGGGCAGCGCCAGCCGCAGCATCTCGGCATAGCCCCGCGTCATCAGGGCGGCGCGAGCGCTGTCGCCAAGCTCTGCCCCGATGACGATGCCGGCCGCGATGGCGATCACGTTCTTCAACGCCCCGCCAAGTTCCGCGCCGGTGACATCCGTGGTGCGATAGAGCCGCAACACGGGGGTCGAGAGCAGGGATTGCAGCCCCGCCCCCATGTCGGGGTCTTCGCAGGCGAGCGTCAGCGCCGTCGGCAGACCCCGCGCGATATCGGCGGCAAAGCTGGGGCCGGTCAGCACGGCGGGCGAGGCCGTCGGGCAGGCCGCGCGGATCAGCGCGCTGGGCCCCTGCCGGCGCGTCAGGTCCACGCCCTTGGCGCAGGCCACCAGCGCGCACCCCTCCAGATGCGGGCAGGCTTCGGCCAGAAAGGACGACAGCGCCTGCATCGGGACGGCCAGCAAAACAGGCTCTGTTCCAGCCAGATCGGCGAGATTTCCCGTGACCGCGACGCCTTCGGGGAAGCGCACGCCCGGCAGGCGGCGGGCATTCTCGCGTCCGGCCTGCATCGCGGCGGCCTCTGACGGGTTGCGCGCCCACAGCGTGACCGCCCGCCCTCCACGCGCCAGGGCGATGGCCAGCGCCGTCCCGAAGGCCCCGGCCCCGGCGACGGCGATCCGGCTCATGCCTTGGCCCCCTTCTTGCCAGAGCCCAGCATCGCCGGGCTGGACCGATCCAGCGGCCAGCGCGGTCGGGCGCCAAGGGCCATGTCGTCGCGCTGGCCCGCGCGGAACCGCTCCATCCCCGCCCAGGCGATCATCGCGGCATTGTCGGTGCACAGCCGCAGCGGCGGCGCGGTGAACCGGACGCCGGCCTTCGCCGCGACGGCCTCCAGCGCCGCGCGGATCGGACCGTTGGCGGCAACGCCCCCGGCCACGGCAAAGGCGGGCTCGGTCGGTTCATGCGCCAGGTAATCCGCCATCGCGCGGCGGGATTTCTCGGCCAGCACCTCGGTCACCGCCTGCTGGAAGCCTGCGCACAGGTCGGCGCGGTCCTGCACCGGCAGCCCGCCCTTTTCGGCCACGATGGTATCCCGGGCGCGCAGCATTGCCGTCTTCAGCCCGGAAAAGGACATGTCGCAGCCCGGCCGATCCAGCAGCGGGCGCGGCAGCGGGAACCGCTTCGGATCGCCGGCCTTCGCCGCCGCCTCGACCGATGGGCCGCCGGGCTGCGGCAATGCCAGCAACTTCGCCGTCTTGTCGAAGGCCTCGCCCGGCGCATCGTCGATCGTGCCGCCAAGCCGCGTGAACTCCTCTGGCCCGCGCACGATCAGGAACTGGCAATGCCCGCCAGAGACCAGCAGCATGAGATAGGGATAGGCCAGCCCGTCGGTCAGCCGCGGCGTCAGCGCATGGCCTGCAAGGTGGTTCACGCCGATGAGCGGCAGGCCCGCCCCGGCGGCGATGCCCTTGGCGCACATCACCCCCGACAGCACGCCCCCGATCAGACCCGGCCCCGCCGTCACGGCGACGGCATCCAGCGCCGAAAGCGGCAGATCGGCCTGTAACAGAGCCTCTTCCACGCAGATGTCCAGCTTTTCGGCATGGGCGCGCGCGGCCAGTTCCGGCACGACCCCGCCGAAGGGCGCATGGATCGCGGTCTGGCCATGGACAACCGAGGCGAGGATTTCCGGCGCCTGCCCCGGACGATGGCGCACGATCGCGGCCGCGGTGTCGTCGCAGCTGCTTTCAAGGCCAAGAAGGGTGAGGCTGTCTTGCATCTCGGATCGGTTGCGGCATGTCTCCATCGCAGGTAACACCGCACCAGCACCCATACAATCCCGGCGGAGGCCGATGTCCGATCCCGCACCGATCCTGCTGATGACGCGCCCGAACGCGCAATCCGCCCGCTTCGCGGAGGACCTGGCAGAGATGGGGCTGCGGACGGATGCGGTGATCTCTCCGCTGCTCGAGATCGTGTCGGAACCGGCGGGCATCGATCTGCGCGGTGTCGCGGCGCTTGTCTTCACCTCGGCCAATGGCGTGCGCGCCTATCTGGATCACAACGACCGGCGCGATCTTCCGGCCTTCTGCGTGGGCGGCCAGACGGCGGCGGCGGCACAGGCGGGCGGGCTGAGCGCCCAGTCGGCCGAGGGCGATTTGTCCGATCTGGCGCGCCTTCTGCGAGGCACTTCGGGTCCGGTGCTGCATCTTCACGGCGAACATGTCAGCGGCGATCTGGCCGCGCTTCTGGGCCACGAGGGTCCCCGCGTCCTGTCGCGCGTCGTCTATCGCCAGATCGCCCGCCCGCTGACACCAGA
>JAGWVA010000055.1 GCA_028875855.1 Paracoccaceae bacterium | reverse complement strand
GTTCCAAACTTCAGGTGCCCAAACGGCTATCGGACGCCTTTGTGTGATGACAGGTCGCTCGATCGGGTAAACTTCGCTCAGGACATGCTAAGCAATGAACGGCAAAGACGGCATCGGGTCTGTCGGTTGTCGGATTGCTCAGTGCAACGGTGAGACGCGCGCGCATGAAGAAGATTGGTCTCGATGCGACCGACATCCGGATTCTTTCGGCCGTGCAGCGCAATGGCCAACTCAGCAAGACGCGGCTGGCCGAGATCGTGAACCTGTCGCCCACGCCCTGCTGGGAGCGCCTGACACGGCTGAAAGCCGCGGGGTTCATCACCGGTTATCGAGCCGACATCGCCCTGAACAAGCTGTGCGACTTCACGACGGTCGTTGTCACCGTGTCCCTTGGTCAACACCGAAAAGCCGACTTCGAACGGTTCGAAGCACATGTCCGCGCCCTCGACGAGATCGTGGACTGCATCGCGACCGGTGGCGGTATGGACTATGTCATGAAGGTGGTCTGCGCCAACCTGACGGCCTTTCAGGACGTGCTGGACAGGCTGTTTTCGGTCGAGGTCGAGGTTGACCGCTACATGACCTACATCGCCGTGCGTCAGGTGAAGACGGGCCATCCGAATCTTGCGCGACTGCTTGCGCGCGAGGTCTCGTAGACCCGGAGACCAAAAGGTCTGAGCGCGTCGAGAATTTTGGCCTGATCGGTCGGACAAGTCGCTTTTTTCGGACCGATCGCACAGGATTGCGCCGCTACATCTCGCCTTGTTCAGACACCGCACGGATGGCCGTGCGTCGGCCAGAGAGGGCGCACACCATGATGCAATCAGAAGACTTCGGCTTCGGCACCCAGATCCGCAAATCCCCGTATTTCGACGCCACCGTCCGCTGGGGCGCCAAGGGGTTTTCTGTTTACAATCATATGTATATCCCCCGTGACTTCGGCGATCCCGAACAGAATTTCTGGAACCTCGTGAACGACGCGATCCTGTGCGATGTGGCTGTCGAACGGCAGGTCGAGATTACCGGACCGGACGCCGCGCGCTTTGTGCAGATGCTGACGCCGCGGGATCTGTCGAAGATGGCGGTCGGTCAGTGCAAGTATATCCTGATCACCAATGCCGAAGGCGGGATTCTCAACGATCCGATCCTGCTGCGCCTTGCCCAGAACCATTTCTGGATCTCGCTGGCCGACAGCGACATCCTGCTGTGGGCGCAGGGCGTGGCCGTGCATTCGGGCCTTGATGTCACCATTCGTGAGCCTGACGTTTCCCCGCTTCAACTTCAGGGCCCCAAGTCGGGCGAGATCATGCGGGCGCTTTTCGGCGACAGCATCCTGGATCTCAAATACTACTGGCTGCGCGAGGTCGAGCTGGACGGCATCCCGCTGATCGTGTCGCGGACCGGCTGGTCGAGCGAATTGGGATATGAACTCTACCTGCGGGACAGCGCGCGCGGCGACTCCCTGTGGGAAATGATCATGGCGGCCGGGATGCCTTATGGCCTGAAACCGGGGCATACCTCGTCCATCCGGCGCATCGAAGGCGGAATGCTGTCCTATCATGCCGATGCCGACATCCACACCAACCCCTTCGAGCTTGGCTTCGACCGGCTGGTCAATCTGGACATGGAGGCCGACTTCATCGGCAAGGCCGCCCTGCGTCGTATCCGGGACGCAGGCGTAAGCCGCAAGCAGGTCGGCCTGATCATCGACGCAGAGCCGTTGAAGGGCCCGAACACGACCTTCTGGCCGATCATCAGGAATGGCGAGACGATCGGCAAGGTCACCTCGGCGGTCCATTCGCCCCGGCTTCAGCAGAACATCGCCTTGGCGATGGTGGGCGTTGATCATGCCCTCCTTGGCACGGAGGTCGATGTCATCACCGCCGCCGGCCCCGCCCGGGCGCGATTGGTCGAGCGGCCTTTCTACGATCCGCAGAAGAAGATCGCCGCCGCGTAACCGGACAGGCAGGGGGATCAACGCGACATGTCGGATCTTTCGATCGACCTTCACTGGCAGAGGACCGCGCCGGTCTTCGAGACGGGCACCTACGCGAACGCCCATACGGTGATCTACAACGCGGCTTGCGAGGTGCCCGTGGACGCCGCCCCGGACTGGGGCGGTGATCCCGGGAACACCAACCCCGAACAGGCGCTGGCGGCGGCGCTGTCCAGTTGCCACATGATGACCTTTCTCGCGCTGTGCGCAAAGGCGGGCTGGCCGGTCGCGAGCTATCACGACTACGCCGTCGCCCATCTGGGAAAGAATCCGGCGGGCAAGATGGCGGTGACGCAGATCGACCTCCATCCGGTGGTCCGCTTCGACACCGGCTTTGCCGTCGATCCGGCCAAGTTGGCCGAGATGCAGGACCGGGCGCATCGCTACTGCTTCATCGCCAATTCGCTGGCCGATGCAGTCAAGATCAACATCCTTTGACACCAGAGGGGCAACACCCGTGCAGACCACCGACATCCTGCTGCGCGCGCTGGACGCTGATGGCATTCTTCGGCTGACCCTGAATGACGTGGCACGGCGCAATGCCCTGTCCGAGGCGATGCTGAACCGGCTTGGCGCTGCCTTCGCCGAGGCCGCCGGCGATCCTGCCGTCCGCGTGATCATCCTGTCCGCCAATGGCCCCGCCTTCTGCGCGGGCCATGATCTGAAGGAGATGACGGCCGGGCGCGCCACGCCCGATGGCGGGCGGGCCTACTTCACCCGTCTGATGGGCATGTGTTCGGGCGTCATGCAGGCCATCGTCAACTGTCCCAAGCCGGTGATCGCCCAGGTGGACGGGGTGGCCACGGCTGCTGGCTGCCAGCTTGTCGCCAGTTGCGACCTTGCTGTCGCTTCCGAAGCGGCGCGCTTCAGCACCCCGGGGGTGCATATCGGTCTGTTCTGCTCGACCCCGATGGTGGCGCTGTCGCGCAACGTGTCGAACAAGCACGCGATGGAGATGCTCTTGACCGGCGACATGATCCCGGCGGCGCGGGCAGAGGCGTTCGGGCTGGTCAACAGCGTTGTCGCAGGTGCGGAACTGGCGGAGACCTGCACCGCATTGGCCCGCAAGATCGCGTCGAAGTCGTCGATGACGCTGGCCACCGGCAAGCGCGCTTTCTACGCCCAACGCGAATTGCCGTTGTCGAAAGCCTACGACTATGCCTCGGCCGTGATGGTCGAGAACATGCTGGCCCGCGATGCCGAGGAAGGCATCGAGGCCTTCATCGAGAAACGCCAACCCCTGTGGCAGGATGCCTGAGCGAATGGAACCGTCCCCCTATGACATCGGGCTGGACCGCAATCCGGCGAATTACCAGCCACTCACGCCGCTGACCTTTCTGGAGCGCGCCGCCACCGTTTTCCCCGAGCACCCCGCAATCGTTCACGGGGCGATGCGGCGCAGCTACGCCGCCTTCTACGCGCGATCGCGTCAAATGGGCTCTGCGCTTGCGGGCGTTGGGGTCGGGCGGGGCGATACCGTCTCGGTGCTTCTGGCCAATACCCCGGCCATGCTGGAAAGCCACTACGGCGTGCCGATGTGCGGGGCGGTGCTGCATTCGATCAACACGCGGCTGGACGCGGCAACCATTGCCTTTCAGCTGGATCACGCGATGTCGCGCGTGCTGATCGTCGATCGGGCCTTCATGCCGCTTGCGCAGAAGGCGCTGGCGCTGGCAAAGGTGCGACCGCTGCTGATCCAGTATGACGATCCGGAATTCGACGGGGCGGAAACACCCGCCATTGGGCTGGATTACGAGGCCTTCGTCGCCGGGGGCGATCCGCAGTTTGCCTGGCTGAGGCCGAAGGACGAGTGGGACGCGATTTCCATCAATTACACGTCCGGCACGACCGGCGATCCCAAGGGTGTCGTGTCGCATCACCGTGGAGCCTACCTGCTGGCGCAGGGGAATGCGCTGACGACCTCGATGCAGAAACACGCCGTTTACCTCTGGACGCTGCCGATGTTTCACTGCAACGGCTGGTGCTTCCCGTGGACGCTTTCGGCAATCGTGGGCACCCATGTCTGCCTGCGCGAGGTGCGCGCCGAACCGATCTGGGCGGCCATGGCGGACGAGGGCGTGACCCATCTTTGCGGCGCCCCGATCGTCATGTCGCTGATGATCTCGGCCCCACAGACGGCCAAGCGCGATCTTGCGCACCGCGTGCAATTCTTCACCGCCGCCGCCCCGCCGCCCGAGACGCTGCTGGCTGCGATGAACGCGGCCGGGTTCGAGGTGACACACCTTTACGGGCTGACCGAAACCTATGGCCCGGCCGTGGTGAACGACTGGCATTGCGACTGGTCGGACTTGCCCGCCGATAGGCAGGCAGCCCTCAAGGCGCGGCAGGGCGTGCGTTACCTGCCGCTTGAGCAACTCGACGTGCTGGACCCGGACACCATGTCCCCGGTGCCCCGCGACGGACAGACCATGGGCGAGGTGATGTTTCGCGGAAACGTCGTCATGAAAGGGTATTTCCGCAACAAGGCCGCAACCGACAAGGCGTTTTCCGGCGGCTGGTTCCATTCCGGCGACCTGGGGGTCGTTCACCCCGACGGCTACATCCAGCTCAAGGACCGGTCCAAGGACATCATCATCTCGGGCGGTGAAAATATCTCGTCCATCGAAGTCGAGGAGGTTCTTTATCGTCATCCCGCCGTTTCCGTGGCGGCGGTCGTGGCGATGCCGCATGAGAAATGGGGCGAGGCGCCCTGCGCCTTCATCGAACTGAAAGAGGGATGCGAGGCTGATGAGGGAGCCCTGCGCGCGTGGTGCCGCGATCATCTTGCGCATTACAAGGTTCCCGGCCGTTTCGTGTTCGAAGAAATCCCGCGAACCTCGACTGGGAAGATCCAGAAATTCCTGATGAGGGCGCAGCTTCAAGGCCCTGCTCGCTGACCTGACCTGCGGTGGCAGGGGTTCGTCGTGCTGCGGTTGGGGCGTGACATGGGCGTCTTTACCTCGGACGCCACCAACCACGAACTTGTCGCCGCGATCACCGGCGCAACCGAAAACGCCGTCTCGCGCCGCGCGGACACCCATGCCGCAGGACGCCAACCATCAGCCAGACCGACAAAGCCCCGCAATCCGTCCCGGTGCATTGGATCGCAGCGACGAGCGGGTCCGCGCCGTGACGACGGCCTGACGGGCGAGCTTCGCGCCTTCATCGACCGCATCCGGTCGGGCGATCTGGGCATGCTGCCAGTCGTCGTCGGGCTGGTGGTGATCTCTGTCGTGTTGACCAGCCTGACCACCAGATCGAACATCACGCATTCGTGATCGCCGATCGTGAAATTTCGGACCTCTCGCAACGAATGTGTGTTCAGCGACCGGCAGTTGCATTGCCGTCGCCGACACTCAACCCCGGCAGGAGGTACACCATGTCAGGTGCCATCGGCTCCATTCTTTCGAACAGCGGTGCGCTTGCCGCGCTGAACGGCATCTCGGCCGCGCAGCAGGCAAACAACAACTACGAACAGCAACTTTCGAGCGGGCTGAAGATCAACAGCCCGGCGGACAACCCGGCGGGCTTCATCACGGCCCAGGGGTTCACCAGCCAGATCAACGGCGTGAACCAGGCCAGCAACAACGCCAACGAGGGCATCTCGCTTCTGCAAACCGCACAGGGTGCGGTGCAGCAGCAGTTGAACGTGGCGCAGAAGCTGAACTCGATCGCGGTGCAGGCCGCCAACGGCACGCAGACGCCGGAAGAAGCGCAGTCGCTTCAGGGTGTCGTGTCGCAGCTGACCGGCCAGATCAGCACGATTGCGACCCAGACCCAGTTCAACAACATCAACCTGCTGAACGGCACTTTTACCGGCGTGCAGTTCCAGGTGGGCGCGAACGCGGGCCAGACGCTCAGCCTGTCGATCAGCTCCACCGAGGCCAACTCGATCGGCATGAACACGCTGGACGCGGCGTCGGGGCCGACGGCGCTCTACACGGCAAACGGGTCGGCCGCCGTAACCTCGACCGGATCGGCCTTCACGGCGGGCGCGCTTGCGATCAACGGTTCCAATGGGACTGCGAGCGTCAATGTGACGACCAACGAATCCGCGGCTTCGATCGCGGCATCGGTCAACGCGCTGACCAACCAGACCAACGTGCAGGCGCAGGCCTCCACGCAGCTTGTGGTTCAGGCAACCGGCGGCGCGGGCGGAAGCTTCAACTTCACCCTTGGCAATGACAGCTCGGGTACCGCGAAGAATGACGTCACCATCTCTGCGACCGGCACCAGCAGCCTGATCTCGGCGATCAACAACAACACCGCGAAGACGGGCATCACGGCCACCCAGAACGGGTCGGGCAATATTGTCCTGACCCAGAGCCAGGGCGAAAACATCTCGATCACGGGGGTCTCGCAGGGCACCTTCACCACGAAGAACACGCCGACTTCTGCGTCCTTTGGCGGCACGACGACCGGTGGTGTCTTCACGCCGGCTGCCGGGGGGGCCGCTCTCATCGCTCAGGGCAAGGTCTCGTTCCAGTCCGACGAGGGGTTCAGCGTGGCGAATGCCGGCAACATCGGCCTTGCCTCGCAGTCGAACCTTGAATCGCTCTCGTCGATCAACGTCTCGACCACGGCCGGCGCCAACAAGGCGATCAACGTCGTGAAATACGCGATCCAGGGACTGAACAACCTTGGCGGGCAGCTCGGCGCCACCCAGCAGCGGATGCAGGCGACGCTGAACAACCTCACGACGACCGCAAGCAACCTTCAGAACGGACTGGCCAGCGTGCAGGATGCCAACATCCCGCAGGTGAGCCAGCAATTGACCCAAAGCCAGATCCAGGCACAGGCGGGTGTGGCAGCGCTCAAGTCGAGCAGCCAGTTGCAGCAGGCATATCTCTCCCTTCTGCCGTAACCGGTTCCGCCTTGGGGAACACGCCTTCGGGCGTGCGATCCCCCAAGTCGCGGTCCGGCGGGCGGCACATCTCACCCTCGCCCGCCGGGCCGCGATGATCTGAAGCGAAGATGCAATGGCCTGCGCCGGATTGCGGGTCGTCACCAAAAGGAGCGCGCCGTTGACCAATGCCGTCTCAAGCCTGTTTTCGTCGTCGGAAGTGGCGTCGATCGTCAGCCAGCTTCAGGCCCGCATCCAGGCGCCGATCACGCTTGAACAGACCCAGATCAAGGCGGACAACGCGCAGATCTCGGCCTTGGGCGCGGTGCGCGGCGCGCTGTCGTCGCTCAACGGGGCGCTCAGCGGGCTTGCCAATCCGGCCTCGCTCAAATCGATGTCTGCCAGCACAAGCGCAAGCGCCGTGGCGACCGCCTCGGCCAAGAGCAGCGCGGCCAGCGGCTCCTATGCCCTGTCGAACGTCAAGCTCGCCCGCAGCCAGGAGATCTATTCGGGGTCCTTCGGTTCCGCCGGCGCGGTTGTCGGAGCCGGATCGGGGGCCCTGACCTTCACCTTTTCCAGCGGCACCTCGGCGAAGATCGCCATCCCGTCTTCCGCCGATACCGTCAGCGGCGTGGCGCAGGCGATCAACACCGCGCAAAAGGGGATCACGGCCTCGGTCGTGAACACCGCCACCGGCGTCCGGCTGGTGTTGCAAAGCACCGCGACCGGATCGTCCAAGGCCTTCTCGGTTGCCGGCTCGGGCGCGGTTGCAGGCCTGTCCTACGGCAGCGGTGCGGGCACGATGACGCTTGGGCAAGCCGCAAGAAATGCCTCGTTCACGCTGAACGGAGTGCCGATTTCCGAAACGTCGAACAGCGGGGTCACCCTCGTCAACGGGCTGACGGTCAAGCTTCAATCTTCGGGGTCGGCGACGATTTCGGTCAAGAGTTCGACCGCGAACCTGTCGGCGGCGCTCTCGACCTTTGCCAACAGGCTCGACAACGCGGTCGGCGTGATCGCGAAACAGACCGCCTACGTGGCGGCGTCGGCTGCCAAGAAGGGGTCAGCCTCATCAAGCGCAAAGTCCGGACCGCTTCTGGGCGACGTGCAGATCCAGCAGCTCAAGCAGGATCTGCTGTCGGCCGTGTCTTCCGCGGCGAGCGGCGGGTTGACCGCCAATGCGCTTGGCTTCTCGATCTCGTCGAGCGGCAAGCTCTCGTTCAGCAGCGCAACCTTTGCCACCGCCTACGCCGCCAACCCGACGGCGGCCGACAGCTTCATCAAGACGTTGGAAACCAAGGTCAGCGGCATCGTCACCGGGGCCATTGGCACCTCGGGGGCGTCGTCGGCCCCTCCAACGGGCGCCGTCACGACGGGCAGCGGCTTCGTGGGCGCGGCCGCGAACGATCTGAAGTCCAGCGTGACATCGCTTCAGTCGCAGATCGCGACGCAGACGACGATCGGGAACCAGCAGATCGCCAACCTCGAACAGCAATTCACCAGCGCCATCAACCAGACCTCCGGCGCATCCACGACACTCACCTACCTCTCGATCCTCATGGGATCCGGTAGCAGCCACGGTTGAGAACCACCATGTCAGATGCCGCAACCCTATACCGCAACACTGCCATCCTTTCGGAAGAGCCGACGCTTGCAACGCTCCTGACGGGACTGCGCGGTGTGCGGACCTATCTGGCGCGTGCCGCGCGCGCGGTCGAGTTGGGAAATGGCACGGCCAAGGTCGCCGCTGTGACCCGCGCGTCGGAGCTTCTGACCTTTTTGCAGGCGATCACCCAGCCTGACGGCCCCGCCTCTCTGGGGGCCGCCCTTTCTGGACTTTACACCTCCTTTAACGTACGACTGACGCAGGCGCATGCCGAGGATGACGTGGCTGCGTTCCGCGCCATTCACGCGCAGATCGGCCTGCTTGAAACCGAACTCATGACACTGGCTGACAGATAATGGTCAAGATTTCTGGTATTCCCGGCGGCATGATCCCGCTGGATCAGCCGAGGGGCGGCGCAGCCCCTGTATCGGCCCCCGGTCAGGCGGACGTGCCCGCGACGCAACCCGTATCGTCCGTGCAGGCCGGTGAAACCGTATCGCTTTCCGCCCGCGCAGAGGATGCGGCTGCCCTTCTCAAGGGGGTCTCCGCCGCCGATCAGCCAGAAGCGGATGCCGAGGTGCAGCGGTTGACGCAGGCCGTGGCCGATGGCAGCTATCATCCGCCCGCCGCGAAGATTGCCAGCGCCATGCAGTCCTTCGAACGTCTTGTCGCCCGAAAGCTTGGCCGTGACTGATCCGGCCGACGCGGCGGAGTTCGCCGCGACGCTCGAGGTCGCGCTTGGGGCGGCGCAATCCCTGCGCCGGGAGGCAGAGGCGCTTTCTGCAAGCATATCGACCGCACCGCCGGCCGAGGTGCGCGCGGCAAGCCTTGCTTTCGAGACCCGCACGGAAGCCGCGCGATCCGTGTTCGCCCGGTTGCGCGACGTCTTGCGTCACGCCAATCACCACACGCTCGAATCCGCGTATCGGGCCTTGACCGAGCTTCCCGCTCGGCAGGCCGAGGCCGCGCAGATGAAGGAGCTGATCCGCGAATACAAGCTGGCCCGCGCGGTCATCGCCCGGTCGGAACGCCAGATCAACGATGTCCTGCTGGAACTCAGCGAGAACCGCTGGTCGCAAGGGCCGCTAGGGGATGACGACGCCGCCGGCCTTCACGCCGAGGCCTGAGCCTCGGGGCGGCATCACTGGATGACGCTGCGCGCGACAGTGCCCAAGAGCAAGGACCAGCCGCCGATCGAGACGAACAGCAGCAGCTTGATCGGCAGGGAAATCAGCGTGGGCGACACCATGATCATCCCCAGGGCCATCAGGATCGCCGCCACGGCCAGATCGATCAGCGCGAAGGGTATGTAGATCAGGAACCCGATCTGGAACGCGCTCTGCAATTCGGACGTGACGTAAGCGGGAACCAGCGTGAGCATCGGCACCGCGTCGGGGGTGGCATATTCGCCCTTGTGCCCGGACAGGTCCACGAACAGATGCAGCTCGCGCTTGCGCACCTGCTTCAGCATGAAGTCCCGCATCGGCCCAAGGGCTGCCTTCGTCGCATCGTCGAACGTGATCTGTCGTGCAAGATAGGGTTGCAGCGCCGTGCGGTTTACCGTGTCGAGCGTCGGCCGCATGACGAAGGCCGACAGGATCAGCGCCAGCCCGATCAGCAGGATGTTCGGCGGAGTCGTCGTAAGCCCAAGCGCCTGACGGAAGATCGCAAGCACCACGACGAACCTCGTGAAGCTGGTCATCAGCAGCACGATCCCGGGCAGGAAGGCCAGAAGCGTGACGATCAGCAGCGTCTGGATGTCGAGCGAGAAGACCTGCGATGACCCCTGTGTCGTCACGCTGGCAATGGGGGCTGCGGTGGCGAACATGGGCTACTGCGTGATGAAGCTGGTGATGTAGGCCCCCTGGAACGGTGTCTTGCCCAAGGTGCCGTCCGATTGGGCGACGATGGTGTTGACGATCTGAAGGCTGTCTTCGGCGATCTTGCTCTTCATCTTCACCGGCTCGGTCGCGGGCGACATGTTCAGGGACATGATGTCGCTGATGATGCCGGACTTGATGATCGGGATAAGCTTGCCGAAATCCTCGGCCGCGTGCTTGTCCTCGGTCAGGAACGACAGCGACAGTTGCAGGTAGGTCGCCCCGCTTCCCGCGGTGTTCGTGTCGGCCTGCGTGGGGATGCTCACCACGAACTGCGGTATCTCCACGAAAAGAGCCGAGGTCGCTGTCGGCTTCTGTGGCCCCTTCTGCGAAGCGTTCGATCCGGTGGCGGCCCCCTCTATCGGTGCCGCAGTCGCCGCGGGAAGCGCGCGCAGCTTGAGGTAGGCCATGACCCCCAGCCCATCGGCGACCAGCATCGTGACGAGGACAATGACACCGAGAGCGATAAGCAAGTACTTGAGCACGGGAGGGGAACCTTCTGTCGGGGGAGGATGTTGCCCGGCGCCCGGGCGCAGCGGGATGGGATCAGTCGCCTGCGGCATCGGACGCGATCGCATAGATGCCGGACCGGGCGGGCAGGGTGCGCACGACAATCGCTCTCAGCTTGCGATGCGACGCGGCGTTCTCGACTTCGACCGTGTCGCCGACGGCGCCGTTTTGCAGGACGATCCCGCCGGTCGAGATGACAAGGTCTCCTTGTCTGACGCGCAGGGAAACCTGCTGGCCGCTGCGAACCGCGATTTGCAGGTCGGTCATCGTCTCGGTGATGGCCTGACCTGCCGGGATCGCTTGCCGGGCGCGAAGCCCTTCTGTCAGGCTGTCCGGGCTGAGCGGCGTGCCGTGCACAGCGCTTGCGGCAACCGGACGGGTTTCGGTGTCTGACGCGTCGATGGCGGCCCCCGGCGCGATGGGGCGCGTTGCGACCAGCGCGGCGACGCTCCGTGAAAGGCTCACACCCGCGAAAATCGTCCAGGACGGGGAAGGACAGGTGACAGAGGCGGTGCGAAAGCCGGGATCTGTCGATGGCAGCAGGCTGACGGCCAGAGGGGCCGTGCAGGCGGGCATCATCGTGCCGCCATTCGGCATGACCTGCGCCGCTCTGCTCCCGAGGCTAGCGTGGATAGCCGCCGTGATGTGGTCCGCTGTTTCACGGGGCGCAGCCTGCGCCATGCAGGCCGACAGGATAAGCGCCGCCGCAAGGATCTTAAGCCGCATCGGGGGCTGACCTTCTTGCGCGGACATCGGCCATGAGCCAGTCCGGCGCCGCCTCTGTCGGGCTCAGCCAGCGATCCGGCATGGCCAGCAGGCGATCCCGCGTGTCGATGGCCGGCGCGGTCCCGGCCTCCGATGTCGTCAGGCTGCGCAGCGCCGCGACCCACCGATCCACGGCGGTCGATGTCAGTGTTCTGGCCACAAGCGGTTCGATGTCGGGCCCGATCTCGCTTTCCTTGCCCGCAATGACCCGGCACCCGCCGGCAAGCGCAAGCGCCACGAGATAGTCGTCGCACCAGTTCGCACCCGGTGTGGGACGGATCAGGATCGACGCGCCCGTCTCGGCAAGCACGCGTGCCCAGTCTTCCTCGAAGACCGGAACCCCGCGCTGCGTGACATTGCCGGGCATATCCCGGCTTTTGTGCGACAGGACGGTCCAAGCGACCTGGTCTGCCGTCTGGCGGATCATCTGGTCGATCCATGGCACCTCGATGCCCGTCTCTTCGACCCAGAGAACCACGGGCTTGGCCTTGACCGAGCCGGGCCTGAACGCCGACCAGACCCCCCGCGAGAGGCGGGGCGGCGCGACGGTGACGCTGCGCGCCCCCATCCCCCTGAGCCGTGTCGCAAGGCGCGGCGATGTTGCCACCGTCCGCTCCGCCCCGCACAGAACATCGCGCATGATTTCCGCCGGAAGGGTTGACCAGACGATGACGTCGGCGGGGATGTCCGTCCCCGTCCCGGGATGGCGGACGGGAAGCTTCGGATTGACGCGGACCCAAAGGCGCCCCTGCCGGCGCGCGCGCAGGATCGAAAGCGCATCCACGGGCTCCGCCACCACGCCGGCACTGAGGCCCGCGTGCTGTCGTGCAAAGCGGGTGGCGCCGATGATCGCCGAATCCTCGGGCTGGCCTGGCGCGGTGATGAGGATGGCGGCTTCGGTGCCGACAAGCCCGGGGCGGCCTTCCAGAAGCAGGGGCGAGCCCGACAGGCTCATGGCCGGATGGTGGTGAATACCCCGATAGGGAATGGCGCGGGCTGCTTCCACTTCGGCCGAAGGCGCTTGGCCGGGGTCGGGAATCTCGACCTGTCGGCGGGGCGTCCAATAGGCGGAAAGGCGGGGCGAACCTGTCGTGCCGGGCGCCGCGCGGAGGCTGGCGCAAACCTCCGACCAGCTTGCGGCCTTGGGGTCGAAAGACGCGCCGCAGCGGACGAGCACGATTGGCCCGTCCACCGCATCGACGGGTTGGGTTGTGGCAAGCCAACCGCCGGGGCCGGGCGACGATGCCTCGTAGCCGTCGCCAAGGCGCGCGTTCGCACCGAAGAGTAGCGGGCCGCGCAGCCGGGCAGTCCGCTCGGCGTCCCGGAAGAAGGTCAGCGGCGCGATTGCACCTGCGTCGCCAAGCGCGTCGAGCCTTGCACAAAGCGCACCCAGAACATCCGCTTCGGAGGGGGCGCAGACCGGATCGACAAGGGCGACATGGTTGCCGGGCCGGATGTGCATCAGACGGTCGAGCGTCTCGCCCAGTCGGGGGGACGCGTCGATCACCATGACCGACGGATGGGCGGGCGTTACCTCGGCGGCGATCTTGTCGAGAAAACCCGCCATGGCTCCGGTTGCATCGGCAGACCGCAGGAAGACGATCCGCGAGCTCTTGCCGTCGTGGTGCGGCAGCAACCTGTTGACCGCAAGCTGCGCGACCTCGGGCGTGATCGGTGCATGACAGAGCACACCGAGCGTGACGGCAGGGTCGGAGGGCGCGGGATACTCGACGACAAACAGGCCGGGCAGATTGCCCGCCCGGACCGTCGCCCCGGTGCCCGTCCGCGCGAGATGCGCCGCGATCGACGCCCGCGCGCTTTCGGTGGCGACCTCAAGCGAAACGCTGTCGCGCCGCGTGTTCTCGCCCCGGGCAAAAAGCGCCTCGGAGATATGCTCGATCTGCCTGCCGGCCTCGGCCATGCGGATCTGGACGTCCTGTTCTTCCGCACCGGGGTAGCGTTCAGCGTCGAAGCCGCCGATGGCCGCAACCGCGGCGCGCCGATACCAGACCCAGTCCCCGATGAAACAGGATTCCAGCAGACGCGGCAGCGACATTTCGGGTTTCGCACGGACCCAGGGGCCGCCCGCGCTCGGGGCGATCTCGTCGCAGTAGATCATGTCCGCCCCCGAGGCCGCCGCGCGCAAGGTGAAGCGGGCGATGGCGTCCGGCTCCAGCATGTCGCCTGCGTTCACGATGGCCGCGTAGTCGGTCTTGACCTGCGCCATCGCTGCGAACAGGGACTTCGTCATCTCGGCGTCGCTGTCGAACCCGTGGTCCAGCGTTACGTCGGTGCGGCTGAAGTCAACCGGCGGGGCCACGGCAAAGGCGATCTTCACCGCGGGCTGGCACCAGTTCCGGGCAATCGAGTCCAGCGTGGCGCGCACCTGCGCCGCGGTCGTGTCCTTGGGGCAGGCGATCAGGATGCTCAGGTTCGGCAGCCCCGAACCGCCCTCGCCCGCGCGGTCCAAGAGGCCGAGAACACGGGCCTGCTCGACCGCATCTCCGCGGTCGGCCGGTCGCACGGGATGCGTCTTGCTGGCAACGGCCAACTGGACCGCGCGGCCTGCCGGGGTGGAGACGAGGATGCCCTGTCCGACCCCCGGCGCCGAACGATTGCCGGACCGGCCGAGTTCGTCCACGAAAGAAGCGATATCGGTGCTGCGGGCGCGCAAAGCATCCCACACGTCGGCCTCTGCGCCGTCCAGGATCGCCGTCTCGATGTCCGCCGCAAGCTGCGCGAGCGGCCGGAACAGCCCCTCCGCCGTGGTGGAATCCGAGCGGTTCAGGCTGCGGGAAATGAAGTCCACGCTCCGCCCGGGGGTCATCTCGATCCCGATCGCGGACAGCGCGGCATGCACCGTCGTGTCCGGTGCGCGCAGCAGGTCATCGTAGCGGACCCACGCGCGGGGCAGGCCCCGGGCGTTCCGTTCGGCCGAGGTGATGTAGCTTGACCAGAGCGCGATCGCATGGGCCCGCGTCATGTTGTTCTTCGTCGCCTGACTGGTGGCTACCGCATAGGGAGAGCGGTGGGTGTGCAGCACCTTCACGCCGTATCCCGCATCCCCTGCGGCTTGCAGGTAAAGCGGCAGCAGACGGCACAGGTGCGGATGCTTCACCGCGACAAGCGGCGCGCCGGCGAACTGGCGCGACAGGATCTCGGTCAGGACATCGCGTTGCAACTGGACATCGGCACGGTCGATCCACCCGTCAGGCAGGGGGGACAGGTCGCTCCAATACGAATTCATCAGCTCCAGCACGCGGATGTCGAACTTGATCAACTCGGTCGACTCGAAGAACCCCTTGGGATTGGCTTCGTTGCTTTCCGCGTCGCTGGTGATCTGCACGCCAAGATCCGCAAGCGAGCCGCACAGCGCCGAGGTGCCGCTGCGGTAATAGCCGACGACCAGGATGGCCTGTTTCTCGGTGGTGTGCAGGTCAGGCATGAAGTTTTCCGTGTCAGAGGTATTTGAAAAGACTCAGCTGCGAGGCGACCGAGAAGGCCTTCATCGCGGCCTGCAACGCCGAGGTTCTGTTCTGAAGCTCGGTCAGCACCTGGGGCGTGTCGGCCGACACGAGGCTGCCGGCATTCTCCTGCGCGTTCGTCTGCGACAGTTGGTTCGAGGTCGCGGCGGAATGGGTGGCCTGCAGGATGACGCCGACCTTCGCCGAGGTGCCCGAGATCCGGTTCTGGTATTGCACGATGGTGCCCAGCGAATTGCCGATCAGTTGCCGCATCTGGGCCCGTGTCGCGGGCGTCGTGCCGGTCGAGGTCAGGGCGCCCTGCATCTGCTTGACCAGATCAAAGACCGACTGCGGGCGCGATGGCGCGACGGTGAAGCTGTCGCCCGACGCGGGATTGCCCTCCAGCGTCAGTTCCACACCTTTGAGCGTGATCGTGGTGCCGGCCCCGTTTTGCGGGCCGACGGGGCCGCTCGCGATGGTCGATCCGCCGGATGTCGCCGTGTAGGTGATCTTGCCGTTTGCCGAACTGGCAAAGCTCAGCGTGACGGGCGCGTTCCCGCTCTGGAAGGTGCGCGCCGCGGCGGCGTCGCTCACGCCGGTGGCCAGCACCGTCGCCGAGCCGGTGTTCCCGCTTGCGGCAGAGACCGAGCCATAGCCGTTCCCGGTGGTGGCATTGGTGAAGACCGATCCGCTCAGCGCTCCGTTGACCGTCACGCCGGGCGCGATTTCGACCGCGGCGCTGCCGTCATTGCCGAAATAGCCGACGGACCCCGACGGATCCTGAACGAAGGGCTGGGTCTGTTTCTCGGTTCCGGCGAAGACGTAATTTCCGTTGCTGCTCTGGGTGTTCGACAGGCTGATGATCTGCTGGAGCCCCTCGCCGACCTGCTGGCCGAGGGCCTGATAGTCCCCGGCGCTCGTGGTGCCGTTGATCGCCTGCAGCGCGATGCTCTGGATGCGGTCGAGCGCGCTTGATACCTCGCCCATCGCCGATGTCGCGGCGCCCAGCGTCTGCTGGATGTTCACCTGACTTGCGTTCATCGCATCGAGCTGCCGGATCGTCGCCGTGTCCTGCAGGCTGCCGATGTAGGCGGCGGGATCTTCGGCCGCGGTCGCAACCCTCGTGCCCGACGACAACTCCTGTTGCAGCTTGGCGATCTGGGCTTCCTGCGCGGTGAAGCTTTGCCCCGACAGAGCGTAGAACGAGTTGTCCATCAGGCTTCTCCTTGATGACTAGATGACCTGGATCAGGGATTGGAACATCGCGTTGGCTGTCGCGATGACCTTGGCAGCGGCCTGGTAGGCCTGCTGGAATTCGCTCAGAAGCGCGGCCTGCCGGTTCTCGTCCACGCCTGCGACCTGCGACAGGTTGCCTTGGGCCGTGGACAGGTTCGACGCGGTGTTCGCGGCAAGCGTCTTGGCCGCGGCCGCGTCTGCGCCCGTGCTGCCGATCAGCGACAGGACCGCCCCCTGAAGCGATCCCCCGGGAACGGAGGCGTCGGTGCTCGTCCACAGATCGGCCATGCGCCGGGCGTTCGAGCCGCTGTTCAGCCCGCCCGGTGTCAGCGTCGCGACATCGCCCGCGGCCGGGCTTCCGGTCAGATTGACCTGCCAGTAGCTTCCTGTGGCCGGACTTCCGGCGGGGTAGGCAATGGCAATGTTGGTGCCACCGCCGCCAAAGGTTCCGGTCGAGACCGTCGAGCCCGTCGCGGTGTCCACGACGGTGTAGGCCGAGGCGCTGGTGAACCGGATTTCCAGCGTGCTGCCAGATGGGGGCGCGGGCACCACGGCCGCGCCCGGGGCCGGGGTGGTCGTCACCGTATCGATGCCCTCGCTGAGGGTTCCGGCATTGCTGTTCGACACCGCCCCGCTGGCCGCGATCGATCCTGCGACCAGCACGTAGGGATCGGCTACGGCAAGCGCGCCCGGATCGGTGGCGGTCAGCTTCATGCTGGCGGCCGCGCCGGTTTCGGGCGCGATGCGGAAGCTGTCGCCGGGGTTGGGTGTTCCGGTGACGGCGATGTTCATTCCGTTCAAGGTCAGCGGGCTTGCGGTGCCAAGCGCGTAGGACTGCGCGGTGCCGGGGACCGTCGCCGTCCAGCCCGTGGCGGAATAGCTCAGGGTGTAGCCCTGTCCATTCGCGGGCAGCGCGCCTGGGTTGGTGATGGTGGGGCTGAGGCTTGCGGTTCCGGTGTTTCCGGCGCCCGCCGTCACCGTGGGGCCCGGCACGCTGAACAGCGGCTTGCCCGGGGATCCGGTGGCGTCGAGGCCTTCGGCCTGCGACCGGTTCACGAGGCCCGCGACCGTCCCGGCGATCCAGTCGAGCTGTTGGCCTGCCGCACTGACCGAGGCGAAACCGGACAAAAGTCCGCCAAGCGATCCGCCGGTCTTCGAAAGGCTCAGGGGGCCCTTGTCAGCCCCGGCAGTCAGTTGGGGGGCGTCCTGAGGCTGGGCCTGGGTCATCTCGATCGGTTGCGGTCCGGACTGGTCAACCAGAACCGTCCCGCCGGACATCACCGCGACTGCACCGGACTCGCCCAGCGGAATGGTCTTGATTGCGAGGTACGAGGACAGCTTTGTCAGCGCCGCCTGCTGCTGATCGAGAAGCGAGGCATCGCCGGGCGCGGCCCGGAGCTGCTTGTTGATGGCTGCAATCTGGTCGAGCAGCGTGTTGGCCTGCGCAACTTGCTGACCCGCTTGCGTGACGATCTGCGCGTTCTGCTGGCTCAGGGACAGCGCGGCGGAATTGAAGCTTCCGACTAGGCTCTGCGCATCTGCAAGAACCGTGCCGACCTGCGCCGTGTTCGAAGGTTCGGAGGCCAGCGTGCCAAGGTCGGCAAAGAACGTGCTGGCCGCGCCCTGCACGTCGCCGTTCCCGGTAAAGGCTTGATCGATTGCCGTCAGGGCCGAGGACAGGGCGGCGGCCCCTGTGCTTGCGGCCGTGGCGGAATAGACGTTCGATGCCTGCACCGCATCCGACACCCGCCGCACGAGCGCCGGATCGACGACGCCTGCGCCGCTCTGACTTGCGCCGTCGCTCGCGGTCTGCACGTCGAGGGTCCGAACGCCATAGCCGCTCGAGGTCTGGTTGGCGATGTTGGTGCCGACCGTGCCGATGCCCTCTGCGAAGGCATCGAGCCCGGAAAGCGCGGCGGACACGGCTGAGTTCAGTCCCGTCATGGGGTGTCTCCTTCAACGGCCTGAAGCACGGACCGCATCATCGGCGATTGCGCGGTATCGACGATCTTCTGGGCGTAATGGCTGTCGGTGGCATAGCCGCCCTGCACTAGCGCGCTGGCATATTCCGCGACCGACGCAGCCCCCACAGCCTGCGGATAGGCACGGCGGATGAGCCCGGCATAGTGTGTCAGACAGGCGGTGCCCGAGTCGTAGGCGGCAAAGCGGTCCTGTGTCGCGGTCATGAGACCGCCGATTTCCTCGGTCGTGTTCTGAACGGTTGCCGCCTCTCCGCCGATTGCCTTGATCCCGAAGAGATTGTTGCCGGGGGCCGAGGCGCCCCAGCCGGTCTCGAGCGCGGATTGCGCCAGCAGCGCGACCGGCGGAACGCCAAGGCTCGCCGCCGTTTCCTTGATCGCGGGCCAGACTGACCGCGCATAGGACACCGCCTTGTCGAGTTGCCCCCCGGCACGGGTGGACAGCGCCTCGACCGTCGTCTTTCCCTGCGGGGCGGCCGTGTCCGCCGCGGCCGTGGCTCTTGCCTGCAACTGCCCGACGATCTGCTGTGTCAGGGTCGAATCCGTGCCGCCGAACAGGGTCGAGGACAGCGCCTGCGTGACCATCCCGGTGTAAAGATCCGATCCGGTGCCAAGCGCGGAGGCGGGCAGCGCGGATTTCGTCATGCAGGTCAGGACCTGCTCCCACAGGAGCGCCTCGAGCTTCTCTGCCTCGGCGACGAGCTTCACGCCGTCGGGGCCGGTCGCAGCGGGGTTCGCAGGCTGGGTGACAAGCATCAGACCACCTTTATCCGGGCCTCGAGGGCGCCCGCTTCCTTCAGGGCCTCGACGATGGCGATCAGGTCCGCCGGCGTGGCCCCGATCTTGTTCAAGGCGTCCGCGATCTCGGCCAGCGTCGTCGCGGCCGGAAGCGCCACGACATGGCCGCCCGTCTGGCTGGTGGCGACGGTTGCGTTGCTCACGCCCACGGTGCTGCCCCTGGCCAGCGGGTTGGGTTGGCTCACGCTGTTCGTTGTCTGGATCGAGACGGTCAGGTTCCCGTGCGAGACGATCGCGGGACGCAGACGCACATCGCCGCCCATGACGATGGTGCCCGATTGCGCATCCACGATGACCGTGGGCGGGGGCGCCTCGGTCACGACCTGAACCGCCAGAACGCGGGCCAGAAAGGCCACCGCCTGCGTGCCGCCGCGCCGCTGCACCTCGACCACGTCGGGCGAAAGCGCCCGAGCGGTGCCGCGCCCCACTTGCAGGTTGATCGCCTCGGCGATCCGCGCGGCGTTCTCGTAGCTCGGCCGCTTCAGCAGGAGCCGCGCCGCGCCCCGGGGCGACCATGTCGCGGTCGGGATCGCGCGCGACATCACGGCACCGTCCGGTATGCGGCCGACGGTCGGGGTGTTGCTGCGTATCGACGATCCCGACTTTCCCGCCGCGAAACCGCTGACCAGAAGCGGGCCCTGTGCCTGCGCGTAGATGCGCCCGTTGCTGCCCTTGAGCGGTGTCGGAAGCAGCACCCCGCCCGCGAGCGAGGTCGCGTTGCCGAGGGCAGCCACCGTCACGTTGAGGTTGGAACCGGGTTCGGAATAGGGCGGCACATCGGCCGTGACCATGACCGAGGCGACATCGTTGGGCTGCATGAACGCGGACTTCGGAAGGGTGATGCCTTCATGCGACAGCATGTTGGTGATCGCCTGCTGGGTATAGGGGATCTGCGTCGTCTGATCCCCGGTCCCCGGCAATCCCACGACCAGCCCGTAGCCCACGACCTGATTGCTCGGCGCCCCGGCAAGGGTGACGAGCAGCCTGACCTGATCGGCCCGGCACATCGTGACTGACAGCGTCAGCCCGATCAGAAGGGCGAGTATTTCGACAGCGTGCTTTCGAGCCATGGGACGTGGTGGGCAGAGTTGATGTCACCGATGCCGACATACTGGATGTTGGCATCGGCAAGCTGGGATGAGGCGAGCGTGTTGTTGGGGCCGATATCCTGCGGACGGGCAAAGCCGGTGACCTCGATCCCGGTGACATTGCCGTTGATGTTGACATTCGTGCGCCCGCGCAGGGCAAGGACGCCATTGGGTTCGATCTGGGTCACCACGGCGGCGAGTTCGGTCGTGACGGTGTTCGACCCGCTCGTCGTTCCCGTTCCGGTGAAGTTGCTCTGGGTGGACAGTTGCAGGACCGGCTTGAAGCCCAGGAGCTTCGTCCCGGAGCTGTCAAAGGACGCGGTCTTCTTCAGGTTGCCGTTGTCGCTGTTCTGCGCGGTCGTGGACAGCGAGACGTTGACGGTCACGATGTCGCCCGTCTGCCAATCGGTCTGGTTGCCATAGGGCGAGCCCGTCGCATTGGCCGGCACGATCGAGCCGTTGACCGCGTCAGGCGATGGCCGGACGTGAACCGGAAAGGGGGCAGGCTGAACGAAATACTTCTGATCGGGCGCCCTGGTCGCGCAGCCCGACACCGCGATCGCAAGCCCGAGGCCCGAGGCCATCGAAAGAAGGGATCGGCATTGTGCGGTCATGCATTCGCGGCCATGGAAGACAGCCCGCTCAGCGTCTGGCCCGCGGCGGAGGCCGCATTGGTCCCAAGCTGATAGGCGCGCTCTGCCGCGATGAGGTTCACCATCGAGTCCACCACGCTCGTGTTCGACTGCTCGAGGTAGTGCTGGTTGACCGAGCCCAGCCCGTTCGCCTGCGGATTGCCGGTGATCGCCGCACCGCTGGAATTCGTCTGCACGAAAAGGTTGTTGCCGATCGGCTGAAGACCCTGCGGGTTGACGAAGTTGGCGAGCTGGATCTGACCGATCACCGCGGCGTTTGACGATCCCGGCGTCGTGGCCGAGATGGTGCCGTCTTGCGCGATGGTGACGCTTGTCGCATTCGAAGGGATCGTCGTGTTCGGCAGCACCTGATAGCCGTCCGCCGTCACGAGGTGGCCGTTCTGGTCAAGCTGGAACGCGCCATCGCGGGTGTAGGCGATCCGGCCGTCCGGCTGAAGCACCTGGAAATACCCGCCGCCCTGGATCGCCATGTCGAGCGGCTCGCCGGTCTGCTTGAGGTTGCCCTGCGTGAGCACCGGCACCGTGGCCGCGACCCTGACGCCGGTGCCGACATTGTAGCCCGAAGGATAAAGCGTGTTCCCGCTCGACGAGGCCCCGGGCTGGATGTGCTGCTGATAGGTCAGGGTCTCGAACACCGGGTCCGATGTCTTGTAGCCCACGGTGTTGAGGTTCGCGAGGTTGTTGGAAATCGAGTCGATCTCGACCTGTTCGGCCGAAAGCCCGGTGGCGGTGGTGGAAAGGGCGGGAAGCATGGCGTCTCCGTCAGGACATCAGGATCTGGTCGAGCGCGGCTTGTGTCTGGGCGGATTTGCCCATCACCTCGGTCTCGAGCTTGTAGGTCTTCGACACGGCGATGAGATCCATCATGGATTTCACCTGGTCCACGTTGCTGCCTTCGAGCGCGCCCTGGATGACCGTTGCGGAAGCCGCCGGCTGCGGCGTCGTGCCCGCGGGAAGGCCATAAAGCGAATTGCCAAGCGGCTGGAGATCGGTCCCTGGCGGGGTCTGGGCGATGAAGAGCTTCCCGAAACTCTGGGCCGCGCTGCCCGCTGCCCCCATCGGGATGCCCGAGATGCTGCCGTCGCGCGCGATGGTGATGTCGCGCAGCGCGGGCAGGCTGATCGGCGTGCCGTTCGCGCTCAGCACCGGCTCGCCCGTGGCTGTGGTCAGAAGGTTGGCCGCGTTCTGCGCAAGATGGCCGTTGCGCGTCAGCGCCTGGCCGCCGTCGGGGGTCTGCACCACAAGCCAGCCGCCCTGCACCGCGACATCGTAGGGCGCGCCGGTTTGCCGGACCGGACCGTCGGCCGTGTCGGTGCCCTGGCCAAGCGCGATGACATCGGCGCCCGGCAGCGGGTTCGTGCCGGAATAGGGCAGGGCCATCGCCGCGGTCTGTTGCGCGGCGTAGCCCTGCGTGTTCACGTTCGCAAGGTTCTGCGCGACCGTCTCGAGACGCTCGGACGAGGTCTCGAGACCGGCCATCGACGTGTAAAGACCGCCGAGCGCCATGGTCAGCTCAGCTGCAGGAGCTTCTGGACGTCCTGCTGGGCGCCCTGGATCACGCTGGTATTGGCCTGGTAGGCCTCCTGATAGTTGATGAGATCGACAAGCGCGTTCGACGTCTCGACATTGGATTTCTCGAGCGAGCCCGAAACCAGCGTGCCGTTCACCCCGACGCCGGGCTGGTTGATCACCGCGTCGCCCGACTTGGTCGATGACTGGAACAGATTGCCGCTGGTCGGGATCAGGCCCTGATCGTTGATGAAGCTTGCAAGTGCCAGCGTCGCCACGGGTTTCGTCTGGCCGTTCGAATAGCTGACGTTCACGTTCCCCTTCGCATCGACCGAGGTGCCGGTGTAGGTCCCGGCCGCATATCCGTCGTTGGTCAGCGCGTTCACCGCAAAGCTCTGGTTGCTCAGCGTCGTGCCGCCGAAATTGAAGGCGATGTTCGACGACGAGGCGCCGTTGCCCCAATTCACGTTCAGCGTTGCGGCGCTGCCCGATGTCAGCCCGCCCGTGCTATTGAAGGTCAGGGAGGTCAGGGCCGTCGCCGATCCGACGCTTGCCCCCGAGGAAAGTTCGGGCTGGGCGTAGATCGTCCAGCTTCCCGGAACGGTTGCCGATGCGGACGCTGCCTGATGCGCGAAATAAAGCTGGACCCTGTTCGCATTGCCAAGCGAGTCGTAGGCGGTGACCGAGGTCGCCTCTTCGTAGGTCGCGGGATTGGTCGCGTTGAAGGGGGCGACGCTGACCGGATCGGCGGAATTGAGGGCTGCGTTCAGGCTGACCTGCGATGTCGCCTTCGCCGCCTCGGGGCCGGTGGAGATGCTGACGGGTCCCAGAACGCCATTCGACGTCCCGTTGGACTTCACGCCAAAGCCCTGCACGGAAGAGCCGTTGCCGTTGAGCAACTGGCCCGTCGGGCTGAGCTGGAATGCGCCGTCGCGCGAATAGTTCGTGGTGCCGTCCTTTGTCGAGATGAAGAAGCCGTTCCCCTGGATCGCGAGGTCAAGCGGATTACCGGTGGTCGTCAGGTCGCCTTGGGAAAAATCGAGCTTGGTCGGTTTGGATACCGCACCCTGCCCGATGCCATTCGCGCTTCCGGCCGGGAAGATGGCCGAAAACTGCGCCGAGCCGGCCTTGAACCCCGTTGTCCCCGCGTTTGCGAGGTTGTTCGATACGACGTTCAGGCCCGTCTGAGCGTCGAGAAGTCCGGAAAGAGCGGTATTGAGCGACACGGGTTCAGCCTCCGAGAATACTGACGATCTGAGAGAGGTCCACCGGCTGCGCGGCGCCGGCGAGCGAGAGGGTCGGGGTGCCTCCGGTCAGGTCGATCGACCGGACCCTGGCATTGGTATAGGTCGTGGCCGCCACGCTCGATGTCCCAGCATGGGCGGTCACGGCGTAGGTGTAGGCATGTCCGGCCGTGGCCCCGGCCCAGCTGAAACTGTTCATGCCCGCCGGCAGATCGCTCAGGGCGATCGTCTTCACGACCGTTCCGCTTTGCGGGTCCATGATCGAGACGGTTCCCGTGCTGGCTGTGCCGGCAAGGCTGAAGCCTCCGGTCACCAGCCCGTTCTGATCGGCCACCGCGAGCGGGCTTCCGGTGACGGCCACGGTCTTGCCGATGAGGGTTGCGGCCTGACCGATCTCGGCCGCCCCGGCCCCGGCACCGATCGTGCTGACCTCGTGGTTCAGGGCGTTGATGCCGCTGACGGTCGAAAGTTCGGCGAATTCGTTGGCCAGATCCTGCGGCTTTGTCGGCGCGGTCGGGTCCTGGTTCCGCAACTGGGCCGTCAACAGCTTGATGAAATCGGCCTGGTTCAGCCCGCTCAGCCCGGCTGACCCGTTGCTGCCCTGGGCGGTCGTGCCGGTGGCGGATGTGCTGGCTGCAACCGCAGTCATGTCGCTTGCCCTCCCATGGTCAGGCGATGAAACTTTGCAGCATCGCCTGATCGAGCCGGGTGGACTGCGACAGGACGGCGATGCCGGCGGCGTAGCTCTGGGTGGCGCTGATGAGGTCTGTCATCTGCTGCGCCGGATCGACGTTCGATTCGTGCACGTAACCCTGCGGGTCGGCGAAGGGATTGCCGGGGGCATAGACAAGGCGGGCGGGCGCATCGCTTTGCACCACCCCGGCAACCTTGACGACATCGGCCGGCGATCCCGCCAGCGCCGGTTCGGCGACGAAGACCGGCTCCATCGCGCGATAGGGCTGGCCCCCGGGCGCGGCAATCGAATCGGCGTTGGCGATATTGGAAGCGATCAGGCCGAGCCGCTCGCGTTCGGCGATCAGGCCGGAGCCGATGATCGTGGCTGCATCTGGCAGGGGGCCGGTCATGCAGTCACACTCCGTTCGGGTTGGGGCGGAGCGCCGCGATCAGATCCGTCGTCGCCTGATGAAGATAGGTCACCTCGGCCTTCATCGCGTTCACGTTCGACAGCGATTCGAGCTTCTCGGCCGTGAGCGAGACATTGTTTCCATCCAGGCCGGTCGGAAGGTCGGTCCGATAGGCCACCGTTCCGTTGGGCGCAGCCCCCGGATTATTCAGCGCTGCAGCCAGATCTTTTTCAAACGGGATGTCTTTTGCAAGATATCCCGGGGTATTTGCATTTGCGATATTTGCCGCAATCAAACTCTGCCGCTGCTCTCGCAGCGTAAGATCGGCTTGGGCGAACAAAATAAA
>JAGWVA010000113.1 GCA_028875855.1 Paracoccaceae bacterium | reverse complement strand
GCAACGCGCTGGACGACGACGCCGGAGCCGCCTTCGACATATTGAACCTTGATGCCGGTCTTCTTGGTGAAGGCATCGAATTCAGTCTGATACCAGTTCGGATGGCCGTCGTGCAGGCCATCGGCGCTGTAGATCGTCACGACTTGGTCGGCAGCGAAAGCCTGCCCTGCGACAAGCGCAAGCGCAGCCGCGCTGAGAAGCGTCTTGGAATTCATGTCCGTCGATCCCTCTGATAAGCGGGTTTTCAATGCGATGCAGTCTAGCTGCCCGGCATGACGGTTTTGCGAAGCTTTCCCAAAATTTTCGACCTAAGCTATTGATTATAATGATGAAAATGAAAATTCCACGCCGCCCCTGAGACGCGCGCCCCGGGGATCGGATGGATGGCTGCTCGGTCTTCGGCGGCTCGCCCCGTCTTCATGCGGGGTCGAGGAACTTCCTTCCGTCTAGCACGCGAAAACTATCCCTGATCATGCTGCGGCCTCCGCACGGACGGCCGCTTCGACAATTTCCAAGGCCCGGTCCAGATCGCCCCGCGCTATGACAAGCGGGGGCGAAAGTGTCAGGATGTTGCCCGCGCTGACCTTGAAACTGAGGCCATCGGCGAGGCAGCGGTAATAGATCCGTTCTGCTGCCATTGGATCGGCTGCGCCCTCGGGCGTGACGATCTCCACTCCGATCATCAGGCCGCGCCCCCGCACGTCGCCGACGATGTTGCCCGGTGCAGCGAGCGTACCCAGACGTTCCATTGCGTGAAGCCCCAGCATCGCCGCACGTTCGACAAGCCCTTCATCGTCGATGATCTGCAGCGTGGTCAGGGCAGCACGGGCTGTGACCGGATTTTTTTCGTGGGTGTAGTGCCCGATCGCATAATCGCCCGCGACGTCCAGATCATGGCGCGCGATCACCGATGCAATCGGCAGCGCCCCGCCCCCCAAGGCCTTCCCCAGCACGAGGATGTCGGGCGTCACGCCATCATGTTCGTGACTGAAAAAGCGGCCGGTCTTGCCGAGCCCCGTGGGGATCTCGTCGAAGATGAGCAGCGTGCCGTGGCGGTCGCAGGCTGCCCGTACCGCCTGCCAGAAGCCTGGCGCGGGCACGAGGGGCGTCGCTCGCATGGGTTCAGCGATGAAGGCGGCGTAGTCGCCGTCACGACCAAGCACGTAGGCGATCATGCGCGCGCAGGCCCGCGCCGATGCCGCAAGAGTCTCCGTACCATAGGGGCAATCGCGCGGCGCCCAAGGCGCGACATGCTCGGCGCCGGTCATCAGCGGCCCGGCGATGCCCGCCCTGAACGTTGCCTCGCCACCCACGCTGGAGGAGCCGAAGCCCGCGCCGTGAAACGCGTCCCAGAAGGATAGGGTCTTGAAGCGGCCCGTCGCGGCCCGTGCAAGCTTTAACGCCACCTCGACCGCATCCGACCCACCCGTGGTGAACAGCACCTTGTCGAGCGTGCCGGGCGCGCGGCGGCCAAGATCTTCGGCCAGCGCCACAGCGGGTTCGCAGGTGAAGCGGCGCGGCGCGAAGGATAGCTGATCCAGCTGATCCTTGATCGCGGTAATCAGACGGGGATGGCCATAGCCGATGTGGTGGACGGAATTGCCGTGGAAATCCATGTAGCGCCGCCCGGCGAGGTCCTCGATCCAGATCCCCTCCGCCTTTGCGATCGTGGCGACGCAGGGGCTGGACAGGCTTTGGTGCAGGAAGGCGGCGCCGTCGCGACGCAACAGATTCGCCTCGGCCGGATGGGCATGGGTTCGGGCGTAATCGGCCCGCGCGGCCGAGGTATTGGCCTCGCCCTCGGTATGGAGACGCTGGCTCATGCCACCGAGGGGTCGGCCTCAAGCCGACGCAGAAGGTCCGGTAGATCGGCCACGGTGTCGATCACATAATCCGCGCCAGCATCGAAAAGGACCTTGGCAGCCGCCTCGCGGCGGGCGGCACGCTCCGCCGCGGGTAAGGCCGCGACCTCTTCGGGCGTCAGCCCCACCGCGTTGCCGGACATCGCCACGCCCACCGTAAGACAGCCCGCGGCCACGCCTTCTGCGATGCCGGGTTCCGTATCGTCGACCTTGACGATGGCTTGTGGCGGATAGACCGCCAGGTCGACCATGCATTTGTACATGCCCAGCGGCCCAGGCCGCCCCTCGGGCAGGTCGTCGGAACAGACGAGGTTGTCCGGCGCATAGCCCTGCGCCGCAGCGACCGGCAGGACACGCTCCATGATCGAGCGCGTATAGCCGGTGGTCGAGCCGATCTTCAGTCCCATGCCCCGCAACTCGTCAACCGCCGCCTTAGCGCCGGGCACGAGGGTCGCGTAGTCGGCCGCGACCGCCTCGTTCATCGGCACGAAGACCTTGTACACAGCATCCACATCGGCAGCCGCGGGCGCGTGGCCGTATTTCGTCCGCCACTGCGCGGCAATCCGCGGCGTCGTCAGCATCGCGTGGACATGGTCCCATTTCGGCATACCCATCGGCGCACGGGCTTCTGCGATGGTCGCGTCGATCCCGAATTCGGCGAAGGCGCGCTGAAAGGCCCCCATCGGCGCGAAAGAACCGTAATCGACCATGGTGCCGGCCCAGTCGAACACGGCGGCTTTGAAGCGGTTCATCGGGAATTCTCCGTCCGTTGGAATTGGTTCACAGGGTTTCGGCAAGGCTGCGCTCGGCCAGCGCAGCTTCGGGTGGTGCAGCGCTGGTCACGCCCATTTCGGTCAGGGCGTCGTCCACGGCCGCGACCACGGCGCGCATCACGGCGTCATCGATATGGCCGATGCAGCCGATGCGGAAGCTGTCGACCGCCGTCAACTTGCCGGGGTAAAGGATGAAGCCACGCGCCTTCATCGCCTCGTAAAAGCGGGCGAAGTGGAACCTTGGATCCGCCGGGCAGAAGAAAGTCACGATGATCGGCGACATCCAGCGGTCAGGTAAGAGCGTGGCGAAGCCAAGCCCGCGCATCCCCGCAACCAGCACGTCCCGGTTACGGGCGTAGCGCGCGCCCCGCCCGGCGACGCCCCCTTCTGCCCTGTGCATCCTCAACGCCTCGAGAAAGGCGGCCACGACATGGGTCGGCGGCGTGAAGCGCCATTGTCCTGTCTTTTCCATGTAGGCCCACTGCGCATGGGCATCGAGCGCCAGCGAATGCGCGCGCCCTTCGGCCGCGCGAAGGGCATCCCGGCGCGCGACAAGAAAACCGAAGCCCGGAACGCCTTCAATACATTTGTTGGCAGAGGAGACGAAGGCCTCAAAGGGGACCTCCGACGGCGCCAGCGACAGGGCGCCAAAGGCCGACATACTGTCGATCAGAAGCTTGCGCCCGGCGGCGGCGACCGCGTCGGCAATTTCGGCCACCGGGTTGAGGATGCCGGAACTCGTCTCGCAATGGATCGCAAGGACATGGGTAATGTCGGGGTCTTGGGCCAGGATCCGTGCCACCTCGTCCCCGCGCGGCGGCCGGTAATCGCCCTTGTCGAGCACCGTCACCGCCCGCCCGATGCGACGGGTGGTCTCCGCCGCTCGCAGGCCGTAGGCGCCATTGGCCAGCACCAGCAGCTTGCCGTCCCGCGGCAGAAGGGTCCCGATCATCGCCTCGACCAAATAAGAGCCGGACCCCTGCATCGGAACGCAGTCATACGCCGCGCCCCCCGAGCCAAGCAGTGCGAGGACGCCGGTGCGCAACTCTCGGGTCATGGCACGGAAGTCGCCGTCCCAGCTGCCCCAGTCGCGCAGCATCGCCACCTTGACCGCCGCTGCGGAGGTCAAGGGACCCGGCGTGAGAAGGTAAGGCTCTCCCAGTCGCGGGGGAGGGAAGGGCGCATCGTCAGGCATGGCAGGCTCCGGCAGCACTCTGCGCAGGAGCATTGATCGAATCGTGGCTATAAGAGAAATTCTAAGAATTGATTGATCCATTGGAAAATCCAATACATGCGCTACACCCAGATCAAGGCCTTCCACCAAGTTGCTGTTCACGGGGGCTTTTCCAGCGCGGCCCAGAAGACCGGCCAAAGTCAGCCGGCTCTGTCCGATCAGGTGCGTCGGTTAGAGCAGGATTACGATGTTCTGTTGTTTCGTCGGGACGGGCGACGCGTACGACTGACCAAGGCGGGCGAAGCCCTATTCCAAGTGACCAAGCGCTTCTTTGATGTCGAGGACGAGATTACCCAGCACCTAAGCCGGTCGCGTGCGGTTCTTGCGGGTCATCTTCGGATCATGGCGGACTCCGCGGTTCATGTGATCCCGGTCCTTGCCGGCTTTCGACGCCGATACCCTCAAGTGCTAATCGAAGTGCAGGCCGGAAACTCGGCGCAGGTGCTCGATGCGCTACGTAACTACGACGTGGAATTCGGTGTCGTGGGTAGCCATGAACCGATGCCTGACCTCGATATCTACTCGCTGGGCGAGGCGCCAATCGTCGCGATATCCGGCGCTGGCCTCGGGATTTCCTTGCCCGCCAGCATCGGTTTCGAAGCGCTGACCAACGCCCCGCTGGTCTTCCGAGAGCGCGGCTCGCAAACGCGCCAGCGCATCGAAACAGCCGCCCGCCGTCAGGGAGTCACTCTACGCCCGGTGCTCGAGGTCTCGGGGCGAGAGGCAATGCGCGAGGTCGTGGCATCGGGGCTGGGCGTAGGGTTCATATCAGCGGCAGAGATCGGCCACGATCCCCGCATCCGCCGCCATCGGCTGGAGGCGGCCGATCTGGGGATGGCGGAGAGCTTAATCACGCTGCGCGCGCGTCGCGACTTGCCACTCATCCGTGCCTTTTTGAATGAGGTCAGCCGACAACCGGGCATCGCTGTCTGATTGACGAGAGCGACCGAGCTGCTGACCTCCGTCAGAGCGGGCAGAGCGGCGAAAAGATGCATCGGCTCTAGTAGTTGGAACGGGTCCCGCATAAGTACGGGCGTCGCAAAACCGCTACTTAAGCGTCACAGTGCTGCGCGATGCCGAGGCGCATGTTGATCGACACCGACAGCGCGCAAGGCGATCCCTCGGCGAATGGCAGTTCGGGTCCGGTCTTGCCATTTTTGGTGACGTGGTGGCGAGGGCGGGATTGTCCGCTCCTTGGCCCTACGAACCGACCGCAGCGAATGGCAGGTTCCGGGTTGGCTCTTGCGAGACTGGGAACGACCGAAATGGGCGCAGACCTACCGTTGAAGCCAGGCGCAGCGAATGCCGGCTCTCCGCCCCCTGTGTAGGTTGCGCCGCATCCAGCGGCGCTGTCCTGTCTGAGTGTCCGCTTCCACGTACTGACAAGGGTGCGTTCGCGCTTGCGGCGAACTTCCGGAATCCGCTCATTGGTGCTATGACGTCCCTGCGTCGTTGCGCCGTGGGTCGAGCGGTGACCTTGGGCCGGAGAACGACCTATGGGTTTCGGTCGCCAATTCGGTAAAGACCAGCTTCCGTTCTGAGCCCTAGAGCGAAGCCGCTCGTCCGGCATTGGCGCCGGTGTTTGGCGCTCGGCGATGATCTGTAGGCCGTGCATTTGGAGTCTGCCTGTCAATCGGCACCGAATAGCGCGGTCGCGCACAGGCATCGACATGGATGCGCAAGGAGGCGCGCCCGACTTTGCGCAGGGTGGTATAGCTGTGGAGAACCGGCTCTGACGAAGTCGGATACCGTCTATCGCTTGCGAATCTTTCTCTGCCGCTCCGCCAACGCCCTTG
>JAGWVA010000006.1:7500-91339 GCA_028875855.1 Paracoccaceae bacterium | reverse complement strand
CGACGTGGGCAGACCGGGCCAGCCGACCCCGAACAGCCCGCGCAGGAACAGGATGTGCTGCGCGAAGCCGAAGACGATCACGGCAAGGCCAAGGTGGAAGACATAGCCGTTGATCATCGCGAAGCGCGAGGTGAGGCCTATCCCCTTCGGCACCCAGAGGTGGCGGACGAAACCGCTGAGCGCGTTGGCAAGGTCCGACCCCGCGCCGGGGCGCCGAAGGCTGCGGTCTTTGGCCCAGGGCAGGCCCAGAAGCGAGATCAGCCGCCACAGGACACCAAGGCTGAATAGGTCGAGCGCGACGGTGATGGCGGGGCCGCGGGCGAAATCCAGAAGGCTCATGTTTGCGTCTCCCCGGGGGTCGATTGGGCGGATTGCGCGTTCTGTTCGGCCAGTGCCTTCTGTTCGGCCAGTGCGGCGGCGCGGCGCTTGCGGGCGCGGGCTACACTCGCGGCGCCGGCGACAACCCCGGCCAGCGCCGCGCCCCCGAGGATGCCGCGATTGCCCATGACGGCGGACGACAGCGGCTTGTAGAAGCTGCCGCGATCCCAGAAGTCGGGTTCCGAGCAGCCAAGGCAGCCGTGGCCCGACTGGATCGGGAAGCTGACGCCGCCGTTCCATTTCAGCGTGGCGCAGGCGTTGTGGGTGACCGGGCCCTTGCAACCGACTTCGTAGAGGCACCAGCCGTTGCGGGCGCCCTCGTCGTCGAAGGATTTGGCGAACTTGCCCTGATCGTAGAACGGGCGGCGGTAGCAGCGGTCGTGGATCGTGTCGCCGAAGAAGGCCTTGGGCCGGTTCAGGTGATCGAGCGCGGGCAGTTTGCCGAAGGTGACGAAATAGGCCACCGTGCCCGCGATCGCCTCGGGGATCGGGGGGCAGCCGGGAATGTTCACCACCGGCTTGTCCTTGACGATCTCGGCCACTGCCACGGCGCCCGTCGGGTTGGGGTTTGCATGCGGGATGCCGCCAAAGGACGCGCAGGTGCCGACCGACAGGACGGCGGCGGCATCGGCGGCCACCTCTTTGAGCGTGGCGAGGTTCGATTTCCCCGCGTTGGTCGAATAGATCCCGTTGAGCGCAGTCGAGACCGAGCCATCGACGACCAGAACATACTTGCCCTTGTTCGCGGCGCGGGCGGCCTGCATCGCCTCTTCGGCGGCGGCACCCGAGACCGCCATGAGCGTCTCGTGGTAATCGAGCGAGATCAGGTTGAAGATCATGTCCTCCAGCGTCGGGTTGAAGGACCGGGTGAGCGACTCCGTGCAGCCCGTGCATTCCTGAAACGACAGCCAGATCACAGATTGCCGCTGGCTTTTCGCCAGCGCCTCGGCCATCGCGCGGGACGCCATCGGCGGCAGGGCGAGGATCGAGGCAAGGTAGCCCGTGTATTGCAACAGCGCCCGTCGCGAGATGCCCTGCCGGGAAAGCGCCTCTCCGATGGTGCCGGGCGGACTTGGGGGCCTGCGGTCAAACATGGGCCGTCTCCTTCGTCTGGGCGGTGGCAAGGCGGGCCGCGGCGGCGCGGATGTCGTCGGGATGGGCCGCGAGGATGTCGGGGCAGGGCGTGACCTCGATCGTCTCGGCGGCGATGCGGCTGTCGGCGTTCCGGTGACATATCCACCAGATGCCGGGAAAGGCGGTCTCGTGCAGGTCGGTGGGGCCGGCGGCTTGAACCGTCGCCACGACCTCGCCCCGTCCAAGCGCCTCGGCCAGATCCGCGCGGTCGCCGTCCGTGAGCGGCAGGCTGCGCAGGTCGATGGCGGCCGTCTCGCCGGTCTCGGCCAGCGCGGTCAGTGCGCGGGCGATTTCCTGAAGCAGGCTTTGCGCGAGGCCGGTGCGGGGGCTGTCAGTCGGCATCGGACCAGTCCTTCACAAGGGTCAGGATTGCCGCCACGGCCCGCGGGATCGCGGCGGCCACGGCGGGGGTCGGGGCAAGGCCCCAGGTCGTCACCTCGGGCTGGATCGCGACCAGCGCGCGGCGGGCCGGAAGAATGCCCGAAAGGTCGGCCGCCTGCATCAGGTCCGCCAGCGCCACTTCGTGCGCCGACCGCTTGGTGCCGGTCAACTGCCGGTCCATCGCCGCGCCGGTGAAGACGGCAAGCGTTCCCGGCGGGGCATGAAGCTCCATCGCGTCCACCGCGATCAGGGGGGCGTGGGCGTCGATCTCGGCCAGCAAGGACAGGCCGATGGTGCCGCCGTCACAGAGCCGCAGCGCCCCGCCGTCGGGGTGGCGCGCGAGCGCCGTGGTGACATGGATGCCGATCCCGTCGTCCGTCAGAAGGCTGTTGCCGATACCAAGCACGACAGGCGCGGCAGAGGGGGCAAGGATCTGTTCGGGGCTGGTCTGCATGGGACCGCATCGCTTGCGTCGGGTTCCGCCGGAGCCTCTGCCCCGCGCCGCGGGCTGTCCTTGATTTGGGTCAACGCATTCCGTTTTGTTCAGGTGTTACCCCCTCGGACGAAGGGAGAACCGCATGTGCCTTGCCGTGCCGATGACCGTCACCGCGATCGAGGGAACCACGGCGCATTGCGCCGCGCGCGGGATCACGCGGCAGGCCAGCCTGTTCCTGATCCAGCATGAAGGGATTGTGGTCGGCGATCATGTGCTGGTGCAGTCGGGCCATGTCACGCAGAAGGTCTCGGCGCAGGACGCCGCCGAGACATGGGCGCTTTATGACGAGATCTTCGCGCGGGAAGACGCCAGCCGGCAGGGCTGAGGCTTGTCTGCTCATGGCGCCTTGGTAAGCTTCGCGCGCCCAAGCGGAGGTTCCCATGCGGTTGACGATTTCCCCGGTTCTCGCCTTTCCCGTCCTTGCCCTTCTGGCCCTTTCCGCGCCGGGGGCAGAGGCGCTGGTGCCCTGCGGTGGCCCTTTCCCGGCCTTCGTTCAGGCGATGAAGGCCGAAGCCGTTGCGCAGGGACACAAGCCCGCCGCGGTGGAGCGGTTCTTCGCCGGGGTGGAGAACGACGAGAAGGTTCTTCAGGCCGATCAGGCGCAGGGCGTGTTTCGCAAGACCTTCACCGATTTCTCGCGCATGCTGATCAGCAAGAGCCGGTATGAGCGGGGGATCGAGAACGGTCGCAAATACGCCGGGCTTTTCGCCCGCGCCGACCAGAGCTACGGCGTGCCCAAGGGCATCCTTCTGGCCTTCTGGGCCTTCGAGACCGACTACGGATCGTTTCAGGGCAACTTCAATACCCGCAACGCGCTGGTGACGCTGGCGCACAATTGCCGCCGCCCGGATATCTTCCAGCCGCAGGTGCTGGCGGCGCTGTCGCTGTTCGAAAAGGGCGAGTTCGATCCGCTGCACACCACCGGCGCCTGGGCGGGCGAGATCGGCATGGTGCAGATGTTGCCAAAGGACATCCTTGAACGCGGGGTGGATGGCGACGGCGACGGCAAGGTCAGCCTCAAGACCTCAGTGCCCGATGCGATCCTGTCGGCGGCGCACATGCTTCAGACCTTCGGCTGGAAACCGCATCAGCCGTGGATGGTCGAGGTGAAGGTGCCCGCGCAGATGGACTGGGTGCAGACCGGGCTGGAGACGCGGCTGCCGGTGTCGAAATGGGCGGCGATGGGGGTCAAGCCACGGTCGGGGGCCTGGCCGGGGGGCGATCTGGCGGCCTCGATCCTCTTGCCGCAGGGGCGCAAGGGGCCGGCCTTCATGGTGTTCGACAATTTCCGCGTGCTGACGGACTGGAACAAAAGCCTGACCTATGACCTGACGATTGCCTATTTCGCCATGCGGATGGAGGGCGCGCCCGTGTTCGACCCCGGCCACCCGGACCCGGAACTGAGCCTGCAGGACACCATCGCGCTGCAAAAGGGCCTGCTGGCGCGGGGCTATACGGTGGGCAAGGTGGACGGCATCCTTGGCGCGGCGACCCGCGCCGCGGTGCGGGCCGAGCAGTCGCGGCTGGGCCTGCCGGCGGATGGCTGGCCCACGCGGGCGTTGCTGGAGCGGCTGTGACGGTGACCGACTGGGGGATCGTCACGACGGCCAAGGCCCCGGCCGATCACGTGCTGGCCTTTGTCGCCCATCACCTTGGCCTTGGGGCCGCCCATGTCTGGGTGCATCTGGACGACGCCGACGATCCGGTCGCCGCGGCGCTGGGCGGGATCGCGGGCGTGACGGCCGTGCGCTGCGACGCGGCCTATTGGCAGGCCGTGCAGGGCCGCCGGCCGCAGCGGCACCAATACCGACAGGCGCTGAATGCCCAGCGGGTCTATGCACAGACCGGCCTCGACTGGCTCTTGCATATCGATGTGGACGAATTCCTGCTGGCCGACCGCCCCGTGGCCGAGCTTTTGGGCACCGCCGCGCCGGGCCGCCCGATTGTCCGGGTCGAGCCATGGGACGCCCTGCACGATCCGGGCGCACCCGATGACATCTATCGCGGCCGCTATTTCCGCCGCCCGCTGCGCCGGGCCGAGGACCCCGGCCTGCTGGACGATCTGCATGGCCCCTTCGCGGGCCTGCTGCCGCGCGGGCTTCTGGGCCACAGCGCGGGGAAGTGCTTTTTCCGCACCGGCATCCCCGGGCTCGAGCCGTCGATCCATTCCGCGCGGCTGGGCGGCAAGCGCCTGAATGCCGGGCCGATCGAGCCGGGGCTGGCGCTTTTGCATTTCCATGCCGAAGACCCCGAGCGCTGGCTGGCGCGGTTGCCGTTTCGGGTGGAACAGGGCGCCTACCGGACGCTGCCGGAGGTGCAGGCCTTCTTCCGCGAGGCCGCCCCGCCGGTTCTGAGCGACTTCTACCTGCGCACGCAGGTCGCCACGCCGGATGCGCTGTCGCGGCTGTCCGCGCTGGGGATGCTGCGCGAGGAGCGGCTGGACCTGCGCGCAAAGGTGGCCGCCCTGCGCCATGGGCGGGCTTGGCTTCCCCCTGTGCGGGGCTAGCTTGGCCCCCAATGGCGCCTTCGGGCGCAGAAGACGGAGGCAGCGATGCGCATCAACGACGATCTGACCCGGCCCGCCCTTGTTCATGCGGGCCGCCTCGACTGGGTGCCGAGCCCGGCGAAAGGCGTGGACCGGCGGATGCTTTACCGCGTGGGGGACGAGGTCGCGCGGGCAACGTCGATCGTGCGCTATGCCCCGGACAGCGCCTTTCCCGCCCATGTCCACACCGGCGGGGAAGAGATCCTTGTGCTGGAGGGGACGTTTCAGGACGAACACGGCGACTATCCTGCCGGCAGCTATTTCCGGAATCCGCCCGGCACCTCGCACAGTCCCGCGGCAAAGGACGGCTGCACGATCTTCGTGCGGCTCTGGCAGTTCCGGCAGGGTGATGCGGCGCAGATCGTGCGGCAACCGGGGGAAGGTGCGCCGACCCCGCCCCGCCTGGGCGCAAAGGCGGCGCGGGTGCTGTTCGCCGATGGCGCCGAGCGCGTGGTGATCGAGGATTGGCAGCCCGGCGCGCTTGTGCGGGTCGAGAATATCCGGGGGCTGGAACTGCTCGTGCTGTCGGGGTCGCTCAGCGTCGATGGGGACCGGATGGGGCCGCAAGGCTGGCTGCGGCTGCCCGCCGGGCACATGCTGGCGGCGTCCGTCGGCCCGCAGGGCGCACAGGTCTGGATGAAGGATGCACCCCTTCAGCATCCCGATGTGCTGCCCCTGCCCCAGTAGGGGGCGCCCTTGACAAGGCGGTGGGGATCGCGCCGGATACCTCTGCCAGATCAGGGGGAAATGATGGCCGAGACGCAGATCCTTGCCGAAATCGTGCTGCCCACGCGGGAACTGCGCGACGACATTCCCTTTTTCACGAAAACGCTGGGGATGCGGCTGGAGAATATCTCGCCGGCCGACAATCCGGCGGTGGCGAGCTTCTCGGGACATGGGCTGCGCCTGCGCATCGAGAAGGGCGCCGATCTTGCGCCCGGGCTCTTGCGCATCCTGACCGACCGGCCTGACGATTTCGCGGGTGGGGCGCGGGTGCTGACCGCGCCGAACGGAACCCGGGTCGAGGTCGTGCCACTGACCCCCCGCGTCGAACAGCCGGCGACCGAACACCAGTTCATCGCCCGCCGCCTGCGCGACGGCGCGCCCTGGATCATCGGGCGGGCCGGGATGCATTACCGCGACCTGATCCCCTCGCGGCTTGGCGGGGCGGTGATCGCAAGCCATATCCGCATTCCCGACGGCGGGCCGGTGCCGGACATGGTGCATTATCACACGGTCGGGTTTCAGCTGATCTTCTGCTACCGCGGCTGGGTCGATGTGCTTTACGAGGATCAGGGCGAGATGATCCGCCTGCATGCGGGCGATTGCGTCAACCAGCCGCCGGGCATCCGGCACCGCGTCTGCGAGGCCTCTCCCAATATCGAGGTGATCGAGATCGGGGTGCCGGCGGAGCATATGACGACCATCGACCACGCGATGACCCTTCCCAACGGCAAGGGCGATCCGACGCGGGAATGGGACGGGCAGCGCTTCGTCCATCATGTGAAGGAGGGCGCGACATGGACGCCCTTCCGCATCCCCGGGTTCATTGCCCGCGACACCGGCATGAGCGCCGGGACGAAGGGCGTTGCCGGCATTCAGGTGGTGCGGCGGGGCGAGGGCACGCCGGTGCCCGCCCGCCATGACGCCGACATCCATTTCACCTTCGTGATGGATGGCGGCCTGCGGCTGGAGGCCGAGGGCGAGGAAAGCCGCACGCTGGAAGCGGGCGACGCCTTCGTCATTCCGCCGGGGCTGACGGTCGCCTACCGCGACTGCACGGACGATCTTGAACTTCTCGAGGTCGCGCTGCGCGGCGATTTCACGACGACGCTTCAGGCCTGATCCGGGAAGGCCGGGACGGGGGCAGGGGCGGCGCAGCCCCTTTCGTTCGGCTCCTAAGATTAACGATTCGTTAATGGACGCCCTGCCTACGCCCCAGGTTCAAGAACAATTCCATTGGCCGTCCCATGACTGTTTCCTGTTCGGTCGCTGCGCGCCTTTCCCTGCGGCTTTCAAACGGCCTGAATGTTCTTGGTTAATGAACGAAGAATTCACGAATTGCCTCTTTGCCTCATGCGGGCCGGTATTTTTCGCCCTGCCCTGACGCGCCGGGAAATAATGGCAAAGTCTTGACCGAAAGGAAGCGGACCCCTGCAATCGCAGGCTGTTTCGTCTCTGAAAATCTGGCCGAATTCGTCCGTTATCGCGTTCTTGCCCGAGTCGCGAAGCCCGGCAAGGGCCTCGCGATATGACCTTTCGCGCATTGCGCTCGCCGATTGGTTAATGACGCCCACGCCCTTCGATAAATCGACGCTGCGGCGATTTTCCCGGCAGATCAAGTCATCGGGACTGGGGCCGAGAGAGCGGCAAAGCCGTTTCAATTGGTTGTAAGCGTGCCTGATTTTTAAGTGTGACACCAAACTGAAGGAAAAGACCATGAAGAAACTCATTGCCTCCACCACGATCGTTCTGCTTGCCGCCGGCGCCGCTTTTGCCGATGGCTATAACAACGCCCCGGCCGCACCCGCAATCGGTGCGTCGATTGGCGGGAATTCGGGTGGCATCAACAACAACGCCACGACGGTTTATCAGGGCGCTTCGGTTTCCAATTCCGAAAACGCTGCCGTCAACAGCGCGTCGAGCACGCAGGCGGGCTTTCTGAACACCTTCGTTTCGGCTCAGGCCGGGCAAAGCGCCGAAGTGCACGCCGGCGACGTGAGCGTCGAGGCCCCGCTGCTGAGCGCGACGGTCGGCAACGGCGGCACGGTCAACATGAGCGGCATGTTCCAGCTGATGAACACCACCAACTCGATCGGCAACTGATCCGCCGAGCCACGTTTCCACATCAAGAAAACGAAAGGAAAACACCATGAAGAAGCTTTTCACCACCACCGCGATCGTTCTGCTTGCTGCCGGCGCTGCCTATGCCGATGGCTACAACGCCCCGGCCGTTCCGACGATCGGCGCCTCTGTCCACGGCGACTCGTCGGGGATCGGGAACAACGCCACGACCGTCTATCAGGGCGCTTCCGTGACGAACTCGCATGACTCGGCCGTCAACAGCGCGTCGAACACCCAGGCCGGTTTCCTGAACAGCTTCGTTTCGGCCCAAGCCGGCGAAGAGGCGACCGCGAATGCGGGTGAAATCAGCGTGGACGCGCCGCTGGTTCAAGTGTCCGTCGGTGCGCCGAGCCAAGGCCAGCAGGGCGACAACCACGGCGATCACAACCAGAACGCTTCGGCGGGTGGCACGATCAACATGAGCGGCATGTTCCAGCTGATGAACACCACCAACTCGATCGGCAACTAAGCCAGTGGCCTGCGATGGGGCGGCCGGTCCGGTCGCCCCGATCCGGGCCATCCGTCCGCGCCGGGCCGGGCTCGCGCGCGGGAGAAGACAGCCCGCGAAACAGGAGTTATGCGAATGAAGATCTTGCTTGGAACCGCTGTCGTTCTGGCCCTTGCCGCCTCGGGGGCCTGGGCCACGACGACCTCTTCGGCGGGGGCGACCGTCTCCGGTTCTTCAACCGGCATCGGCAACAACAACACCACGGTCTATACCGGGCCGAACATGACGGGTTCGACGGATTCGGCCGTGAACAGCGTGTCGATCGTGCAGGCCGGGATGGTGAACGGCGCCTTCGTGGCCCAGGCGGGCAACACGGCAACGGTGAACGCGCCCGGGAACGGCAGCTTCATCAATATCCAGAGCCCCGTCGTCAGCCTGACCGGTGGCGGGTCGATCAACATGTCGGGCATGTTCAGCCTGCTGAACAGCACGAATTCGATCGGCGATGCTTCGAACTGAGGCCTGACCTCATCCGCCGCGATCTCCCGTGCGGATGAGGTTCGGACACCGCCTTTCGCGTATGGGCCATCCGCGGCCGTTTCCCTTAACGATAACTGACGCCGGGCGGCAGGTCTCTGCCCAAGTCAGCTTGCGGTTCCAGAACCGGAGGCAGTCATGAAATCCAGATCCATCGCGGTATCTTTCATTTCCCTTTTGATCCTGATGACAGTTTCCTGCCATGCCGAAACGCTGACCATGCAGCAGACATCGAAGGTCAATATATGGTCGTTCTTTCAGGATAATGGCGGTTCGGACACGATTACTGTCAAACAGATCGGCGATACGAATATCGCGATCAATTCCGAGAAGAATGGCAGCCAGTCCCTTGGCGTCACCCAATTGGGCAGGATAAATGTCCTGAATTCGTCGCAGATCAGCGCCAGCCCGAATGGGGCCAATGCCGTCGTTGCGACGCAATCGGCCGGTGGAAATTCCGGATCGTCTGCCGGAAATTCATCTGGATCGGGCGTTTCCTATACTTCTGCACCTGTTGCAGGGGGATATCTTTCGTCGTTTACCAGCGATGCGCTGAGCATCACCCTTTTTGGCAAGGCCAATTCCATCAGCACGATTGGCCGCAGATATTGAGTTCGGTGTGAGTAACATCCTGTCCCGGTCAATCGCCTTTGTCGCTGCCCTGAGCCTTGCGACGACCAATGCCCTTGCGGGCGATCTGCGCGCCCCCGTGCAGGAGCCGCCCGTGGCAGTTGCCCACCCGGCGGCGCCTTCGGCTTTCGTGGCCCACACGCCGACCGTCGCCACGGCCCGGCCGGCGAAGCCCGATGCCTGCCAGCCGCTGGGCCCCGGCTGGAAGCCGCTTGGCTCCACCACCTTCTGCCAGCACTCGGGCGCGGGGACGTTCACCTATCTCAGCAAGAGTTTCGCAACCAGTGACATCTATCTGCACGGGTCGCGCACGGTGAACTCTGTGCCGCTGATCTTTTACGAAAAGCAGAACGTGTCGGGGGCAACGAAGTATCCCAAGCTGGGAACCGTCCTGGCCTACAATCTTGACGTGATCGGTCAGTTGCCGGTCGGACCGATCCTGTTCCACCTCGGCCTTGTCGCCAATCCGGAGCTGTCGTTCACGCAGGACGGGACATCGCATCTCGGGACGAACTTCTGGAACCCGGCCACGCGGCACTGGACGCTTTACGGGGGCAATGGCGGGCTGGTGCACGAAGCCTGGGTGCGGTTCTGGAAGTTTCAGATCGGCATTCAGCCGTCCAAGTTCGATTTTCTGCACGGGGGCTATTCCGTCGGCAAGAGCTACACGCCGCAGAACACCACGTCGTCGATCGTCTATACCTATCGCAAGGGCAATTCCTATTCGGTGTCCGTCGCGCTGGAGGATGGCAATCCGCGTGTCCAGCAGGATGGCATCCTGAATTACTCGGGCTGGAGCCGGACGCCCGATCTGGTGGTGCAGGGGCGCATCGGGTGGGGCAAGACGATCGTCCAGCTGGCGGGCGCGGCGCATCGGATCACCGACCGGCTGTCCAGCCAGTCGGCGCAGAACCATCCCATCGGGTTCGCCGGGATCGCCGCGTTCGAACACAAGTTCCTGTGGTCGGACGTGCTGGGCAAGCGGGTGCCCAAGGCCCTGGGTGTCGCGGGATCGCTTTACGGTTCGATCGCGGTTGCCCATGGCGCGATGGGCTATCTCGGGGCGCCTTATTTCGCGACGGATTACGTGGTGGACAATCGCGGCGGCCTGCACCTGTCGGACGGGATGACGGCCATGCTGTCCTTCGAGAACATCTGGTCGCCGACCGTGAAGGGCAACGTGACCCTGTCGTATTTCAGAAGCAGCTTCGGCGCCGCATCGACGATCCCCTATTCGTCGCTGTCGTCGATCACCGGGGGCGTGAACTTCGCGCAGCGCTTCGTGACCAGCGGCCTGCGCCTGTCCGTCGGGCTGGAGAAGCTGTTGCCGAACGGCTCGCGCGTCGGAATGGACGTCGGGCAGAACTGGACGCGGTCGCAGGGGGCGGTGAACGGTCTGTCCATCGCGCCGCTCTCGAGCCACTTCCCCGACATGATGGTCTATGTCGCCATTCCGCTGTGAGCCAGGCGTCACGCCCCGGGCCGACCGGATCGCCGGGTGACCGGCTGCGGTCGGCTGGTTTCCGCGCGTCCTGCGGGCGGCTGACCGCCGGCCCGCGCCCGACGTTGCGTGCCATCATCGGCGGCGCTGCCACAAAGGTTAACATCCATAGATGAAGATACTGTCCCTTTGATTCTTCCTCAGTTTCGACGGGTGCGCCATGACTGAACCAAGGATATTGAAGTCAGAGACGATCTGTAGCGACTGCGTTTCGCGGCGCGGCGGCCTGTGCAGCGGTCTGCCCGACGGCGTGCGCGGGAAACTGGCCGAGGGCGCCCGCGTCGTGGATTATCCCGCGGACCGATTGCTGTGGGACGAGGAAAGCCGCCCCGGCTTCGTCGCCATCGTGCGCAAGGGCTTCCTGCGGATGGTGCGCTATTCCGTCGAGGGGCGGCGCCAGATCATGGCCATCGTCGCCCCGGGAGAGCTGATCGGCGAAGGTTTCGAGACCCGCAGCGGCTACGCGCTTGAAACGGCGACGCCCGTCAGGCTGTGCCGGATGGAGCGCGGGACCTTTGAGCGGCTGTCGGAGGATGAGCCTTCGGTCGGGCGCGCCTTCTATCGCCAATGTGTCGAGCGGCTCGACAGCCTGCGCCGGGTGACATGGTCGCTGGGCCTGCAAAGCCCCGAAGAGCGGTTTTGCGGCTTCCTTGCCAGCGCGCGGCAGACGATGCCCTATCAGCCGGTCGGCAAGGGCGGCATCCTGCGGATCGAGATTTCGCGGGCGGACATTGCCGATTACCTTGGCACCACGCGCGAGACGATCAGCCGCATCGCGCACAAGCTTCAGTCTGCCGGATTGATCGAGATCCGCGATCCGGCGACCTTCCATATCCCTGACATGGAGCGGCTGGAGGCCGTCGGCGCATCCCGCGGGGGGTGGCGCAAGCGGTCCGCCCGTACGCCCGTCGTCGCTGACATGGCCGAGGGCGCGCGTATCCTGTGACCGCGCGCGTCCCCGCACGAAACCGGAGGACCCCATGACCGACCGGGCACGCCTGAACCGGGCGCTTGTCGATCCCGCCGATGTCTTCGACCGGCCGGCTGCGGTTCTGGCGGATCGCACGCTCGGCCCGGCGGAAAAGGTCGATGTGCTGCGCCGGTGGGCCTATGATGCGCAAGAGGTCGAACAGGCGGAATCCGAAGGCATGCCGGGCCGCGACGACGATCTCATGCCGGAAATCCTGTCGGCGTTGCGGGCGCTTGGCGCCGAGCCGGACGGGCCTCACGGTGCGCCGCGGCGGCCCGCGAAAGGCCGGGGCGAGCCGCGCTGACGCATGGACCCGTCTGCCCCCGCCGCCCCAGCCGCCCCATTCCGCATCGGCCGCGCCGAAGCCAGCTTGCGCATGCGGTCCGGCCATCGGTTGTGGAATTGTGACGGGAAACCGGGGCGGCGCGAATTGATCTTCCGGTCGGGACGGCTTAGCTCCTGTGAAACTCCTGGCTGAAGCGACGCACGACACATGACCATTTCCCGCGCCCTCGGCCTTGTCGCACTAGTGCTGATTGCCATCGTTGTGGCCGTGCTCTGGATCGACATGCCGCTGGCGCGCGCGCTGGCGCGCTTCGACGTGGCGCGGGCGCTGTTTCGCAGCAAGCCGCTGGGCCTGCCGATCCTGCCGGGGATTTCGCTGGCCGTGCTGTTCCTCGGGCTGGCGGTGATGGTGGCGGGGCGGCCGCTTCCCCGCTGGCTGGTGGCGGGCAGCCTCGCCGCGGTCGCGCTGTTGACGAGCCTTTACGTCACGGAGGATGTCCTCAAACCGATCTTTGGCCGGGTGGTGCCAAGCGTCGCATTGCGCGGGCATGTCAGCGGGTTCCACTGGTTGCGGTCCGGCTCGCCCTACCAGTCCTTCCCCTCGGGGCATTCGGTGCAGGCGGCTTCGGTCGTGGCGGTCATGTGGAGCTTCTATCCCCGGTTGCGCCTGGTGATGCTGGCGGGTTTTGCCGTGATGGCGGGGGCGCTCATGCTTGGCCAATGGCACTATCTTGGCGATATTCTTGCGGGCGGGCTGGTGGGCGCGCTGGCGGGGGCGGGCGTGGTCGGGATATGGCGCGCGCTGTCGGGTGTCGCCGCGCGCCGGCAAGGGCGCGGCCCGCGCAGCGGCAAGGTTCGCCGCGACGCCTGAGGCCTAGCGGCCCTGCGCGGCGATCGGCGCCTGCAGGGCGTCATGGGTGCGCTGCCAGACATCCTTCAGCCGTGCGACCGAAGGCCCGACGGGCTGGGCACCCTCGCGCGCGAGCAGCGCGCCCTCGACCTCGGACAGTGCCCGGGCGGCGGCGGTTGCCCCCACCATGCCGACCGATCCCGCCAGCCGGTGCACCGCGCGGGCGAGATCCTCGGGGGCCTCTCCCTTATGGGCGTCGAGCGCGGACAGGACGGCTTGCGTCTCGTCGAAGACCAGACGCAGCGTCTTGTCCATCATCTCGGGGCCAAGCATTTCGCACGCTTCGGACAGGACGGTGGGGTCGAGCAGTTCGCTGGCCGCGACCGGTGCCGGCGCGCCCCCCAGCAAGGCATCGATCCGGGCGAGGGTGATGGGTTTGGCCTCGACCTCGTCCATCCCGGCCTCAAGGCATTCGCTGCGCTGCTGGGGCAGGACATGGGCGGTCAGGCCGATGATGCGCTGCCGTCCTCCGGCCGCGCGGATTTCGCGCGTTGCCTGCAAGCCGTCCATGACGGGCATGCTGACATCCATGAAGATCACGTCGAAGGCTTGGCCTGCAGCGGCGGCGACGGCCTCCGCGCCGTTGCCGGCCTCGGTCACCGCATGGCCGGCGCGTTCGATCATCCGCCGGATCATCGTGCGGTTGATGCCGTTGTCCTCGACCAGAAGCACGGTCTGACGCTGGCCCGTGCCGGCAGGCTGGTGTTCGACCGCCGTGCTGGCAGGGCGCACGGTGGGCATGGCCTGTTCAGGCGTCGCGCGGGAGACGGGGATGCGGATCTCGAACCGGCTTCCCTTGCCGGGCGTGCTGTCGAGGGCAATCGTGCCGCCCATCTTCTCGACCGCAAGCCGCACGATGCCGAGGCCGAGGCCCGTGCCGGTGTTCGGCCGGGTATAGGAGGCATCGCCCGTCTCGAAATTCTCGAAGATGCGGTCCTGCATTTCGGCCGGTATGCCGATGCCCGTATCCGTCACGCTGATCGTCAGCGCCCCGCCCTGCGCCGCATCCGGCGTGAAGGTGGCAACCAGACGAATGGAGCCGTCGCGGGTGAATTTCGTGGCGTTGCTGAGCAGGTTCATGACGACCCGTCCGATGCTGCGGCGGAACGAGACGAAGCGCCCGTCGCCAAGGCCGCTGACGTCGCAGGTCAGCGTGTTGCCCCGCTGCTCGGCCAGGGGCCGATACTGATCGACGATCTCGTGGATCTGGCCGACAAGGTCGAAGCTTGTGGCCGTTTCCCGCAGGGTCGGTTGATCGAGCCGCGTGATTTCCAGGAGATCCTCGACCTGTTCCAGCGCGGTGCGGGCGCAGCTGCGGGCGATGCGCAGGAAGTCTTCGTGCGCGGGCTGCACGCAGGCATCCCGCAGCATCTCGAGCGCCGCGATGACGCCGGTAAGCGGCGTCCGCATCTCGTGGCTCATGACGCCAAGGAAGCGCGACTTGGCCTGTTCGCTTTTCAGCGCCGCGTCCCGGGCATCGCGCAGGCCGCGTTCGGCCTCGACCTGCGGGGAGATGTCGCGCATGAAGCAGATGTAGAGCTTTTCGCCGTTCAGATCGTGTTCGGCGGCGATGGTGGTTTCCAGCGGGAAGGCGCTGCCGTCGCGGCGCAGGCCGGTCATCACAGCCCCCTTCACGACGAAGCCGTTCTGGGCGGGCTCGCTGCGGGTGCGGTGGCAGATGTCGCCCAGCTCGCGCGCGATGCCCAGATCGATCACCCGCGCCGTCAGCGCATCAGTCCGCAGATGGCCAAAGATCGCCTCGGCCGCGCTGTTGAACTCAAGGACATGGCCACCCTCGTCCGCGACGATCACCGCATCGGGAGAGGCCTCGATGGTCATCCGAAGGTGAGCCGAAATCCGTTCGCTTTCCAGCGCCCTGCGCCGCGCCGTCCGGGTCAGCATGATCAGGGCGACGGCCGCCGTCACCAGCGTCAGGATCAGCAGCGCCGTGATCAGGGTGAAGGTGCCCAGAAGGTTCTGGATCGCCAGCCGCTTGTCCTCGGCCGCGTGGATCAGGCTTTGCAGCGTGGCCACGACGCTGTCGCGGATATGGGCATGAACTTCCGACAGCCGCGCGTCTATGGCGTCAAGCGACGCCGACAAGGCGGCGTCCGAGCCGTCCATCATGTTGCCGAGACTGAGAATATAGGTCGTGTCCTTGCTGATCCCGCCCAGATAGGGGTCGCCCGGCATCAACAGTTCCCGGTATTGCCGCGCCTTCAGCATCGCCACGCGGCTGTAGAGGATGTCGTAGTACCTGCGCACGCGTTGCAGCGCGTCGTGGGGAATGGTCATGCCATCCTCGCGCGCCTGGTTCACGGCGTTCTGGAAATTCAGAAGATCGACCTCGAGCTGGCTGACTTCCCACGTGAGATTGCCCGAGATGGCCGTCCGTTGCAGTTCGATCTGCGCGTTGATGCGCGCCATGAAGGTCACGAGCGTCAGGATGCCGATCGCGGCCGGAACAAGGATGATAAAAGGAACAAGGCGCCCGGTCTTCGGGGCGCCCAGTCCTTTCAACAGTTTCTGCACAAGCGTCGTCACTGTGGGACTACGGTCAGTTTCGTGAGTTGCCAGATGCTGCGTGCGTCGTTCACTTCGGTTCGGTATTTGGGGCTGCTGTCGAAGGGGTAAAGCACCCAGAGCGGCCCCTTGTCGCGCACCCCGTATGTCTTGTCGTCGATCCGCGTGACGACGACCGGCGCTTCGGCCTCGGTCTCGTTCACCGGGATCTTGACGCTGTAGTTGTTCAGCGCCACCGCCAGCGCGATGCCCTTTTTGGCGCCGACGAGGTCGAGGATCGTCTTGAGCGCCGGACCGGAGAATTTGTGGACCCCCTGCGTCCAAGGGGTGGATGAGCTGAAGCTGACCTGCGGCAGGGCGTCGAGCCCGGCAAGATCAAGGCTCAGCGTGCGCCCACCGACGGCCGTGGCGTCCACCTTCAACAGCACGTCCGCCGCGCGGGCGGGCAGTGCCGCGCCAAGCATGCCGACGATAAGCATGGCGCAGGCGGTCCGAAGGATCGCCACGAAGAGGCGCGATGTCGATCGAGGATTCAATATCACAGTGCTCACCCGGGTTAATACCATCTCACAGACGTCTGAAACGCGCTACATGATTTATCGCCTAAAGGCTATATATACTTAAGAGATGCAGGATATCTCTTGGGTCAGTTTCGATGGAAGAAACCCTGTTGGCCCCTGCGGCGGGATTGGCAGGCAGTTTCTCCGGCGCGGTAAACAGGTGCATGCGAAGGCGTTCCTTTGGCAGCCGATCATCCGTCGCGCGCGGGATTTTTCATTTCGGATCAATCTGTTTCAGCGCGAGAGTTCGGCGCGAGAGAACTGGGGTCGAGTGACATTTCCGAAAATATATACAAAGGGATATTTAATATCTTAGATATATAATCTTATAGGGGAGCTATTCCCCTCATTTCGCCGTGCGGTTCACGTCAGGTGCCTGCCCCGGCCAAGGTTCGGGAACCTTGCGAAACCACGGTCTGGCCGGCCGTCGCCCTTTGAAAGAAGGTCGTCGCGCGGCCGACATGCGTCGGGAAAGGCAGCGTGGGGACCCGAAAACAGGTATAGGCCATGCATGTATGGTTCCTGGGTCAATCGTCGAGATGGTCAATGGCGCGGCCGGGGGCGTGTTTTCCCGGCAGCCGCAGCGGATCTCGGTGCCGGGCGGTGGCACTCTGTTTCGGTTGATTCGCGCGCGGTCACAAGGTAATTGTCGATGGGCAAAGAAGCTAAATACCGACATTCGTATCTATTGTTGCGCATCGGGCCGTGAGCTTATGGGGAATAAGTGCCGGTTGGCATGTGTTTAGCGGTCGATTACAGTTCCTGGTTGACGCGGCTCTATCTTTTGATCAAAGGGCCATAATAACCATATATTAATGAAATGATCAGAAAACGACTCTCATGACAGACTTTGCACCTCGCGCATCTACGCTTTCCGTTCTCATCGCTGACGATCACGCGTTGGTTCGAGAGACGATCGCGCATTACCTGCGCGAGGGCGGCGATGTATCAGTCGACTCCGCCTCCGATCTTCCCGAGGCGCTGACGATGATGTCCGCCACACCCTACGACGTCGTTCTGCTTGACCTGCAGATGCCGGGGATGGATGGGCTGAGCGGTCTGGAAACCGCAATCGAGAAGTCGGATGGCGCCTTCGTCGTCGTCCTGACCGGCACCCAGTCCATGGATCTTGCGCGGCGCGCCATCGACATGGGCGCCCGCGGCTACATCCCCAAGACGCTCGCCGCGCGGTCGTTGGTCAACGCGATCCACTTCATCGCCTCGGGCGAAATCTACATGCCGATGAAGATGATGGAGACGTCGCAGGTCCCGGCAGCCGCGGGCGGCGTAAAGCTGACGACGCAGGAATACCGCGTTCTGGTGGCGCTTTGCGAAGGTCGCGCCAACAAGGAAATCGCGCGCGACATGGAACTGAAGGAAGTCACCATCAAGATGCACATGCGGTCGATCTGCCGCAAGCTTGGCGCGCGCAACCGGACCCATGCCGCGCTGATTGCCCGCACGATGAACCTCGTCAACGGCTGACGGCCGGGCTTGCCTTCGGGCGGATCGGTCTTACCCTGAGACGCGACCATCCGCAGGAGACAGCCTTGGCCAAGCCCATCCATTCCATGATCCGCGTGCTGGACGAGGCACGATCCGTCGCCTTCTATGACAAGGCCTTCGGCCTCAAGGTGGCCGACCGGCTGGATTTCCCGGATTTCACGCTGGTTTACCTTAGCAATCCCGAAAGCGGGTTCGAGCTTGAGCTGACCATCAACAAAGGGCGCACCGCCCCGTATGAGCTGGGCGACGGCTACGGTCATCTTGCCGTGTCCGTCGATGATCTGGACGCCGAACACGCCCGCTTCGAAGCCGAGGGGCTGTCTCCGCGCAAGCTGGTCTCCTTTGCGCCGGCGGGCGAGGTCGTCGCGCGGTTCTTCTTTGTCGCGGACCCCGACGGTTATCAGATCGAGGTTCTGGAAAGATCCGGCCGGTTCCGCTGACACCGTGACGGTGCCGTCGGCGGGAAGCCGCCTCGTCTTGTGCGGTCCGCCGCCGATTCCGGGCAGGGTCGGCGGCTTCGGGGTGCAGGACCGAAGGGCCTGTATTAGACCCGAACCATGCACCCGATCATCCAACGCACCGAACTTCTGGACGCCCGAAACGACCGGCTTCTGACGATGGGGCAGGGCCTTGAATTGCGGCCCGGCGACGCAACCGATCAGGTGCAGGTCTGGGCCGAGGTCGCCCGCCCCGGCTTTTTCCGGAGGCGCCCGCGGCATGTCTTCATCGGCCAGCTCGGACCCGAGGCGGCGGAGCAGATCCACGACGGCGTGAAGACCGGCAAGTTCTACCGCGTGCGGCTGGTGGAACTGATCCCGCCGCATCTGCGCAAGCGCGGAAGCTCTGGCGTGATCGTGTCCGTCTGGGGCGAAGAGACCACGGTGATCCGCCCCGCCCCGGAGAGCCGGTAGCCAGCCGGCTCAGGCCCCCGGCTGGCAGGGCGCCGTCAGCACCCGGTCCGCCTCGGCCAGATAGGTCATCGCGCGCGGGGGCCATGTCTCGGGCGACCGCGGCGGCCTCTCGTCCAGATGCTTGATGCAGAGCCGCGCCCGGGTCAGGCAGCGGAACACGGTGTAACAGCGCCAGAGCGGACAGGTCAGCGGGGCAAAGCCCGCAGCGGCTAGGCGGTCGGCAATCGCCGGGCCGATCTCGGGCGCGCCCAGCAGGCGGCATTCCAGCGCCAGCGTGTTCACCTCGTCCCCGATGTCGATGACCCGCAACGCGGGCGAGAATTCCACGCGGTCGAAGATGGTCGGTGGATGGGTCAGGCAGACATGTTCGGGCCGCAGATCGCCGTGTCCCTCAAGGATCAGGCCGGCCGCGGCGCGCGCGGCGATGGCGGGGGCCGCCGCCTCGACAAGCTCTGCCGCTGCGGCGGTCAGACGGTCGAGCGCGGCACCCGGCAGGGCGCTGCGGTGGTGCAGAAGGGCGGCGCGGTTCGTCTCTGTCTCGCGCCGCAGATGCGCGAGATAGGGCCCCGCGGTTCCGGCCCGGGGGCCTTGCCGCCCGTAAAACCGGATCAGCACGTCGGCCAGCGCCGCGATCTCTTCCGCCGTCGGATGGCCGCCGGTTGCCAGCACCGCATCCAGCATCCGCTGCGCGGGCAGGCGGCGCATCACCACGAGCCAGTCCACCAGCCTGCCGCTGCCGCCCAGTTGCAGCACCGACCCGCCGGGCGAGGTGACGGGCAGCAGGCCCAGATAGACCGACCGGCCGGCAAGCTCGCGGTTCAGCCGCAGTTCCTCGCGGCAGGCGGCCTCGCGCGCGGCAAGGCTGCGGTGGTCGAAGGCGCCGAGGTTGACCGGCTTCTTCAGCTTGTAGGCCCGATGGCCGGCCAGAAGGACGAAGGCGGCATGGGTTTCGATCACGCGATCCGGATGCAGAACGCGCCGCAGGAAGGCCAGCGTCGCCGTCAGTTCCGCCTGCGACCCGGACCCGTCGCGCGACCCGGAACGCGGCAGGTCCAGGCTTGCCCCGGTCACTTCCAGATCCCGGTCACCGAGCGCGACATGGCGTCATGCATCTGCCGGTATTCGCCTGGCGTGATCTTGCGGCGGATGAGGTCGAGCACGGCGCCGACCGCACGCTCGGGGTCTGCAAGCGGCGGATCGGTGAACTCGGCGCAGATATGGCCCAGGAAACCGGCCATGTCCTGTTCCGGGGCGGGGCCGGTGCTCGGGTCCCAATCTTCGTAGAAGATGCCCCGGATCAGCGTCGGCAGTTGCCCGCCAAGGGCTGCGGCCTCGTTGACATCAAGGTAGTCGCGCACCCCGTGCAAGGTTGCGCGCAGCAACCGGTAACAGCGGTGCCGGTCCGTCCAGCCAAGGTCGTCGGAAATCTCGCTGATCCACTCCCCGGCAGCATGAGATGCGTGGTCGAGGGCGATGATACGTGTCAGTTGCATGGACTTCCCCATTGCCATTGCACAGGGAATTTCTCGCACAGCGTGTGGCGCGGGGCATTGATGGCCGTCATTGCCGCAGGGCTGACGGTGGCAGAGCGTCGAGCCATGCGTTTCTTTGCCCTCAACAGTTCCCGGGACCTTGGCCGCGCCCTCGCGCAGGCGGGCGGCTTTACCGTGTCGCCCCATGAAGAGCGCGCCTTCGAGGGGGGCGAGCACAAGGGACGGCCTCTGGTGTCGGTCCGCCGGCAGGATGTCTATGTGCTGTCCTCGTTGAACGGCGATGCGGATCTGAGCGCGAACGACAAGCTGTGCCGGCTTCTGTTCTTCATCCAGACCTGTCGCGATCACGGCGCGCGGCGGGTGACGGCGGTGGTGCCCTACATGGCCTATGCGCGCAAGGACCGCCGCACCAAGCCGCGCGACCCGGTGACGATCCGCTATGTCGCGCAACTCTTCGAGGCGATGGGGACGGACTGCGTCGTGACGCTGGACATCCATAACCTGCAATCCTTCCAGAACGCCTTTCGCATCTGGTCGATCAACCTCGACACGCAGGCGCTGTTCTCGGCCGAGATCGCGGCGCGGGCTGCAGGTTCGGTGCCGGTCATCTTCTCGCCCGACAGCGGCGGGGTGAAGCGGGCGGCGCTCTTGCGCGACGCGATGGCGGCGGCGGGAGGGATCGCGCCGGGCTTCGGCTTCATGGAGAAATACCGCTCGGGCGGGGTGATCTCGGGCGATCTCTTCGCGGGCGAGGTCGAGGGGCGGCAGGTCTTCATCGTGGATGACATGATCGTGGGCGGCGACACGATGCTGCGTGCGGCCGAAGCGGTGCGGGCGCATGGCGCGGCCGGGGTTCATCTGCTGGCGACCCATGCGCTGATGGGAAAGGCCGCCGCCGAAAAGCTGGCCGCCGCCCGGCTCGACAGCATCACCGTCACGGATGCGGCGGGCGTCGATGGCGAGGCCGCCAGGGTTCTGGGATCGCGGCTGAAGATCGCCTCGGTCGCCACGCTTCTGGGGCGGGTGATCTCGCGCCTCGATCTCGATCAGCCGATCGGGCCGCTGTTGTCGGCCGATTGCATCACCGCCGCCGGAGGGACATCATGCAAAAAGATCCAGTGATCACGTGGACCAACCTCGACCCGGCCCCCGCCGTCGAGACCGTCATCCGGCACCGCATCGCGGCGTTGGAGAAGTTCTTTCCCAACCTGATCGGTTGCCGCGTCGGGGTCGATGCGCCCGGCCACCGGCACCGCACCGCGGGCGGGGTGGACGTGCGCCTTCATGTCGAGCTTCCGGGGCCGGATCTGGACGTTGCCCGCAGCGTGCGCCACGGACATCGCGGCCCGGATGCGGTGCTGGCGGTGAACCGGGCCTTCGACGCGATCGAGGGGCGGCTGCGCGAACGCGCGCGGGTGATGGACGCCAAGGAGGTGAAGCACCACGCCCCCGTGCTGCATGGCGAGGTGGTCGAACTGGAACCCGCGCTTGGCTACGGCTTCCTGCGGGCCGACGACGGCGCCGAGGTCTATTTTCAGCGCGATGCCCTTGGCGACGCGGTCTGGGGGCAGCTCAAGACCGGCGACCGTCTGCGCTTTCGCACGGCGGAGGGGGAAAAGGGCCCCTTCGCCGTGGATGTGAGCCGCGCCTGACCGTCAGGAGACGATCAGCCGATCCTCGACCGCGCGCACGCCCGGGGCGGCCCAGGCCGCGCGTTCGGCGGCGCGCTTCTCGTAAAGGCTGTGAACGCGCCCCTCCAGCGTCACCTTGTCCTGCGCGACCTGCACGCGGATGCCCGCGGCCTCGAGTTCGGCATCGCGGGCTAGCGCCTTCTCGATCCGGCCGCGCACGTCCGAGACGGTGGCCGAGGGGCTGACGGCGATGTTGTTGAACAGCCCCGTGACGCCGGCCATCCCGCGCACGGCCTTTTCCGCCGCGTCGCGCTGATAGTTCCATTCGACCTGCCCGGTCAGGGTGACCCAGCCGCGCGAGACGCTGACCTTCACCGCGTCCTTGGGCACGGCCGTGTTCCAGCGCAGCACGTCGGCGATCCGGCGGGCGATCTCGTCATCGGCGGTGGGATGCTTGCCGGGCGGGCGCACCTCGATTTCCTGCGCGATGCCGCGTACGCCGCGCACGCGCGCGGTGGCGCGTTCGGCGGCGACCTTCTCGGCGAAGGTGGGCACATGGCCTGTCAGGGTCACGATGCCTTCCTCGACCGCCACGGCAATGTTGGCGGCGTTCAGGCTGGGTTCGAATTCCAGCTCGTCCAGCACGGATTGTCTCAGGTCCAGATCACTCATGGCAGGGTCCTTCCGGGACAGGGATTGCGAATGAGGGAAGCGTCGGGGAGGGCTGCCGCCCCCGCATTGACGCGCCGCAATCCCGTCCGGGGCGGGCGGGACCGTGCCGAGCCTAGCCGCCGGGCAGCGCCCGGATGCGGACGCCGGTCACGATCCGCGCGCCGGGGAAGGCCACGACCCTGTCGCCCGCGCTCAGCCCGGATGTGACCTCGGCCATCAGGTCGGTCTGATGGCCCAGCGTCACCGGCGTCAGCACCGCGCGGCCGTCGCGGTCGCGGAAGACGGCCCATCCGCCGCCCGACTGGAACAGCGCGCCGATCGGAACCTGCAGGACGTCCTTGCCCGACCAGACCACGATCCGCACGAAGACGCGGTAATTGTCGCCCAGCCCCGCCCGCTGCGCAGGCGGGGTGAGGATGTCGAGACGCACGCGCACGCGCTGTTCCTCGATCCCGAGGGCGGAGACCTTGGTGAAGGCGGCGGGTTCGATCTGCCGCACGCGCGCCTCGATCGGCTGCGGGCCGCCCCAGCGGTCCACATGCGCGCGCGCGCCGGGCGCGACCTTCACCGCATCCGACGACAGCAGGTCCACGACCACCTCCAGATCGCCAAGGCTGCCGATGCTCATCAGAGTCTCGCCGGCCTGAACCGGGCGGGCGGAGGCGTTGGGAAGCGACAGCACGGTGCCGCTGGCGGGGGCCTTGATCTCCACGCAGCAGGCGCTGGTCGCGGTGCCGCCGGGCGCCAGAAGCTGCGCCTGCGCCCTGTCCAGCGTCGCCTGCTGAAGATCCACCGCCGAGCGCGCGGCATCCACGGCGGCCCGGGCCGATGTGCGCGCGGTATCCGCGCTTTCCAGCGTCTGCTGCGGGATCGTGCCGCGCGCGGCAAGCGCCTCGGCGCGGGCGAAGTCGCTGTCGGCCTTGGCCTGATCCGCCTGCGCCTGCGCGAGCTTGGCGCGCGCCAGCTGCAGGCTGGCCTTCGCCTCTTCCACCGCCGCCTCGGCCTGCGCGCGGGCGCGGGCGTCGAGGAAGGCAGGCTCCAGCGGCCGGATCGCGGCGACGACCGTCGTGCCCGCCTCCACGCGGTCGCCCACCTCGACCGGCAGGCGCGACACAACGCCGGCCAGCGGCGCGGTCACGTCGTAACGGTTGCGGATATGGGTCACGCCGTCGGCCGCGACCGTGACTTCCATCGGGGCGCGGGCGACGGTGGCGATATCCACCGGCACCGGGTCCGGCCAGAAGGCCCACGTCAGCGCCGCGGCGAGGGCTAGGATCGCGACAAGCGCAGAGAACAGGCGGCGTTTCATGTCATTCCCTCTGTTTCAGGGCGGTGGCAAGGGTCACGCGGTCCAGCCTGCGCCGGACCAGCAGCGTCGCGGCCAGTGCCGAGACGAAGGCGATCAGCCCCGCAATCGCATAGGTGCGCCGCGTGATGACCAGCGGGATGCGCACCACCTCGGACGAGAACCCGGCCGAGATCAGCGCGGAAAAGCCGTAGCCGCCGAGGAATCCCAACGGAATGGCGAGGACGGTCAGCAACATCAGCTCTCCCACCAGCACGTATCCGACCTCGGCCCGTGTGAAGCCCAGAACGCGCAGGCTTGCCAGTTCATAGGCCCGTTCCGAAAGCTGGATGCGGGCGGCGTTGTAGATGACGCCCACGGTGATGAGGATGCCGAGGATCGCATAGACGATGACCGAGCGCAGGATGTTCTCGTTGATCGTCTCGTCGAACTGCTTGCGCACCTCGGTCCAGAGCAGGATGCCGTCCACCGCAGGCGCGGCCTTCACCGCGGCGTAGAAGGCGGGCAACTGGCGCGGGTCCACCAGCAGGTTCAGCCGGTTCACCTGCGGCGCCTCGCGCATCAGGCGGAACAGCGCGGGAGAGGCGATCTGCACCGTCTCGCCAAGGCTTTGGCGCATGATCCGGGCGACGGGCAGGCTGAGCGTGTCGCGCGGCGGGGCAAGCAGCGCCATCGTCACCCGGTCGCCCGCGCGCAGGTCGAGTTTCCGGGCCAGCGTCTCGGGCAGGACCAGCCCTTCCGGCGGGACGACGAGCGGCTGGCCGCCCTCGCCCAGAACGCGGGTCAGGATCGTGCCCTGTCCCTGCGCCTCGACCGAGGTCAGGGCAGAATGCCAGCCATGGGTCAGGCGGACGGGCAGGCCAAAGGCGCCCTCGACCCGCATCACGCCGGGCAGGTGGGCCGCGTCCTCGGCGACCGAGGCGGGCGCATTCCGGGTCAGTTGCAGCGTGACATGCTGGCGGTTCGTCAGCGTGAAGGCCTCGTCGATCACCGCGTCGATGGAATCGAAGGTGAAGAAGCAGGCCACAAGGACCGAGATCGCCGCCGCCACCCCCAGCACAGTGACCGCCGCCCGGCCGGGCCAGCGGGTGATGGAGCGCAGGATCATCATCGTCGTCTGACGCAGGCGCAGACCCTCGGCCAGCCGGTCGATCAGGCTGCGGCGGTAGAAGGGCGGCGCGGGCGGCAGCATGGCGGTGGCGGGCGCGAGCCGCGCGCTGGCCCGAACCGCCCGCAGCGCGCCCAGCACCACCGCGCCGATCCCCATCACGCCCGAGAGCGCGAAGCTTGCGCTGCCCGGCGCGTAGATCAGGTAGGGGAAGCGGTAGAACTGCGCGTAAAGCCCGGTCATCTGCTGGCCCAGCCACCAGCCGACGCCCCAGCCGAGCAGCACGCCGAGGACCGCGATGCCGATCGACAGCTTGAGGTAATGCACCGCGATTTCCCGCCCGGTGAAGCCCGAGGCTTTCAGCAGACCGATGATCGGGCGTTCCAGAAGGATCAGCCGGCCCAGCACCATGTTCACCAGAAAGGCCGCGACGATCAGGAAGATCGGCGGCAGGATCACCGCCATCGCGTGGAGCTGATCCAGCTCGCTTGACAGGAACACGTCCGAGATCTGGCGGTCCCTGCCATAGGCGCCCGCGCCGCCGTAGGGGGCAAGCAGGCGATCCAGCGCAGCGATGACCGCCGGTTCCACCGCGCCGCGCACAAGGCGCAGGCTCACGTCGTTGAAGGCGCCGGTCAGCCCGGCCGCGGCGGCGGCGGGGTCTTCGTTCATCCAGATCACGCCGAAATGCCGGTCGTCGGGCAGAAGCGCGCCGGGGCCGATGAGGTAGATGAATTCGGGCGACAGGACGAGGCCGGTCACGCGCAGGTCGCGGCGCTGACCGTTGAGGATTGCGGCGAAACTCATGCCCGGGCGCAGGTTGCTCGCCTCGGCAAAGTTTTCCGACAGCGCGACCTCGTCGGTCTGGCCCGGGTCGGGCAGGCGGCCAAGCCGCAATGTGGGGCGGTTCAGCACCGGCGCGCCGGTGGCGGGCAGCGACAGGACGCGGGCCTGCGCGGGGCGCAGCATCCCCGGCAGGTCCAGAAGAACCGTCATCGCCACGCGCGCCTCGACCTGCGCCACGCCGGGGATGCGCGCGATGTCGGTCACAAGCCCCTTCGGCGCGCGGGTGGCCTGGGCAAAGACCTCGGCGAAATGGCTGCGGTCGTAGTAGCTCGCGCGGGTCATCCGCAGCGACCGTTCGGTCCCCGTGGCCAGCACCAGCACCATGACGCCGCAGCCCAGCACCAGCGCGATGGCCAGTGCCTGCGCCCAAAGCCTGCGCAGGTCGCGCAGCAGTTTGCGGTCCAGCGCGCGCATCACCATTCGATCCCCGTCGGCGGCTGCGGGGCGGCGTTGTCCTCGACCCCCACGATGCGTCCGTCGCCCATGCGGATCACGCGGTTCGCCATCTGCCGGATCGCCGCGTTATGGGTGATGAGCGCGGTCACCGTGCCAAGATCGCGGTTCACGTCGTAAAGCGCCTCGAGCACGGTGACGCCGGTCTTGCTGTCGAGCGCCCCGGTGGGTTCGTCGCACAAGAGCACGTCAGGCCGCTTGGCGATGGCGCGGGCGATGGCCACGCGCTGCTGTTCGCCGCCCGAAAGCTCGGCCGGGAAGTGGTCAATCCGGTTGGCAAGCCCCACGCGGTCCAGCGCCTCTTCGGGGCGCATGGGCGCGCGCGCGATCTCGGTCACCAGCGCCACGTTCTCGCGCGCGGTGAGGCTGGGGACGAGGTTGTAGAACTGGAAGACAAAGCCCACGTGATCGCGCCGGAAGGCGGTCAGCGCGGCCTCGCTGAGCCCCGTGAGGTCGGTGCCGCGGAACAGGACATGGCCGGACGACGGCCTGTCGAGCGCTCCGAGGATGTTCAGAAGCGTGGATTTGCCGGACCCGGACGCGCCGAGGAAAACGACCAGCTCGCCTTCGTAAAGCTCGAGGTCGATGCCGCGCAGCGCCAGCACTTCGACAGCGCCGGTCGTGTAGGTCTTCGTGACGGACTGCACGTGAAAGACGGCCCCGGCCATCGCATTCGCCCCCATTCCGCGGTGAAGCGTGGCAGATCGGGCCGGAGTTCGCCTTGATCAGGGACAAGCCGGGGGCGGGCGCCGCAAAGCGTCAGGGCCGCCCGAAGGCGGCCCTGAGCATGGTGTTCCCGAAGATCGGATCAGCCGGCCAGATCGTAGCGGTCGGCGTTCATCACCTTGGTCCATGCAGCAACGAAGTCCCGCACGAACTTTTCGGCGTTGTCGTCCTGGGCATAGACCTCGGCATAGGCACGCAGGACCGAGTTGGAACCGAACACCAGATCGACGCGCGTGGCCGTCCACTTCACCGCATCCGTCTTGCGGTCGCGGATCTCGTAGATCCCGCCCGCCGCCGGCTGCCAGCGATAGGCCATGTCGGTCAGGCCCACGAAGAAGTCGGTCGTCAGCGCCCCCACGCGGTCGGTGAAAACCCCGTGCTTGGTGCCCCCGTGGTTGGTGCCCAGAACCCGCAGGCCGCCAAGAAGGCAGGTCATCTCGGGCGCCGTCAGGCCCATGAGCTGCGCGCGGTCCAGCAGCATCTCTTCGGGCTGGACGACGTAGTCCTTCTTGAGCCAGTTGCGGAAGCCGTCGGCAAGCGGCTCCAGCGGCGCGAAGGAATGGGCATCCGTCATCTCGGCCGTGGCATCGCCGCGACCCGGGGCGAAGGGCACCGTCACATCGAAGCCCGCGGCCTTGGCCGCCTGTTCGATCCCGACGTTGCCCGCCAGCACGATCACGTCGGCCACGCTTGCGCCGGCGGCCGCCGCGATGGGTTCCAGCACCGACAGCACCTTTTGCAGGCGGGCCGGTTCATTGCCTTCCCAGTCCTTCTGCGGGGCAAGCCGGATGCGCGCGCCGTTGGCGCCGCCGCGATAGTCCGACTGGCGGAAGGTCCGCGCGCTGTCCCAGGCGGTGGCGACCATCTCGGCGATCGACAGGCCGCTGGCGGCGATCTTCGCCTTGACCGCGGCGACGTCGTAGCCGGTCTTGCCCGCCGGGATCGGGTCTTGCCAGATCAGGTCCTCGGCCGGGGCGTCGGCGCCGATGTAGCGGGTGCGGGGACCCATGTCGCGGTGGGTCAGCTTGAACCACGCCCGCGCGAAGGTTTCCGAGAAATAGGCCTGATCCTTGGCGAATTTCTCCGAGATCGCGCGGTAGGCCGGGTCCATCTTCATCGCCATGTCGGCGTCGGTCATGATCGGCATGTGGCGGATGGACGGGTCCTCCACATCCACGGGCATATCCTCTTCCTTGATGCCGATGGGCTGCCATTGCCACGCGCCGGCGGGGGACTTCTTCAGTTCCCAGTCATAGGTCAGGAGCAGCTTGAAATACCCGTTGTCCCATTGCGTGGGATGGGTGGTCCATGCGCCCTCGATCCCGCTGGTCACGGTGTCGCGGCCGACGCTGCGGGTCGTGTGGTTCATCCAGCCAAGGCCCTGTTCGGCCACATCCGCCCCTTCGGGCGCCGGGCCGAGATTGGCGGCGTTGCCATTGCCATGCGCCTTGCCAACGGTATGGCCGCCGGCGGTCAGGGCCACGGTTTCCTCGTCGTTCATCGCCATGCGGGCGAAGGTCTCGCGCACCTGACCGGCCGTCTTCAGCGGATCGGGCTTGCCGTTCACGCCTTCGGGATTGACGTAGATGAGGCCCATCTGCACCGCGGCCAGCGGGTTTTCCATGGTCGAGGGGTCGTTGACATCCGCGTAGCGTTCGTCGGACGGCGCGAGCCATTCCTTTTCGCTGCCCCAATAGACATCCTTTTCCGGGTGCCAGATGTCCTCGCGGCCCAGAACGAAGCCGTAGGTCTTCAGCCCCATCGATTCATAGGCAACGGTGCCGGCAAGGATGATGAGGTCGGCCCAGCTGATCTTATTGCCGTATTTCTTCTTGATCGGCCACAGCAGGCGGCGGGCCTTGTCGAGGTTGGCGTTGTCGGGCCACGAGTTCAGCGGCGCGAAGCGCTGGTTGCCGGTGCCCGCCCCGCCACGGCCGTCCGAAACGCGGTAGGACCCGGCCGCGTGCCAGGCCATGCGGATCATCAGCCCGCCGTAATGGCCCCAGTCTGCCGGCCACCAGTCCTGGCTGTCGGTCATCAGGGCATGAACGTCACGCTTGAGCGCGGCATAGTCGAGCTTCTTGACTTCGTCGCGGTAGGTGAAGCCCTTCAGCGGATTGGTCTTGCTGTCATGTTGGTGCAGGATGTCGAGGTTAAGCGACTTCGGCCACCAGTCCATCACGCTCGTGCCCGTTTCGGTCAGAGCGCCGTGCATGACCGGGCATTTGCCCGCGCTGTTGACGTCGTTTCCGTCCATCTTTTCCTCCGATCAAGCTGCTGTTGCAAAACGAACGCCCCCCGCGCCGCCGATGGGGCGGGGATCGATTCCCTTGTGTCACCCGACGCTATCAGAGGGCTTTGATAAATTCTAATTGCATTTCCTGAACTCTGCGATAGGCAGGGCTTATGCTTGCCCTGTCCATGCGCCACCTGCGATATTTCGATGCGCTGGCCCGCCACGCCCATTTCGGCAGGGCGGCGGCGGAATGCGCGATCTCGCAGCCCGCACTGTCGATGCAGATCAAGGAGATGGAGGCGCTGCTGGGGGCGGCCCTGGTGGAACGGGGCGCGCGACAAGCGCGGCTGACGGGGCTGGGCGAGGAGATCGCGCGGCGCGCGCATGAGATCCTGCGGTCGGTCGATGAGCTGGAGGACCTCGTGCGCGCGCGCGCCCGTCCGCTCATGGGGCGGCTGCGGATCGGCGTGATTCCGACCATTGCCCCCTATCTGCTGCCTCGCGTCATCATGGCATTGCAGGACCGCTACCCCGGCCTTGACCTGCGCCCGCGCGAGGCGGTGACGCAGCGCCTGATCGAGGATCTGACCGCCGGGCGGCTGGATACGGCGATTGTCGCGCTGCCGGTCTCGGAGCCGGGCCTGACCGAGATGCCGCTGTTCAACGAGGAATTCATCCTTGTCCGCCCGCCCGACGAGGCCGATGCCCCGGTGCCAAGCGCCGAGGGCCTGCGCGAGATGCGCCTTCTGCTGCTGGAAGAGGGGCACTGCTTCCGCGATCAGGCACTGGCCTTCTGCGGCCCGCCGAACACCGCGCCGCGCGACCTGATGGAGGGCAGCTCGCTCTCGACCCTGGTGCAGATGGTGGGGGCGGGGATCGGCGTGACCCTGCTGCCAGAGATGGCCCTGCCGGTGGAGACGCGATCGGCCATGGTCGCGCTGCAACGGTTGCGGGCGCCGCAGCCCAAGCGCACCATCGGCATGGTCTGGCGACGCGCGAACCCGCTGGCCGAGGAATTCGGCAAGCTTGGCGCGCTGGTGCAACGGGTCTGGAGCGAACAGGGACCGCAGCCCGGCTGACCGGGCCGGCTTTGCCTTGCGCTCAGGCGGGCTGGGCCACTATTCATGGTCGCGCTTGAACGGTGCAGGACGGGTGGAGGCGGGGATGGCGCAGAATTTCCGGCAGGGAGAGATCCTGAGGGTCGCGCAGGCAGAGGGCAAGGTGCTGGTCGAAGACCTTGCCAACCGCTTTGGCGTCACGCTTCAGACCGTGCGCCGCGACCTGACGGAACTGTGCGATGCCGGTCAGTTGACCCGCGTCTATGGCGGGGCGGTGCTGACCTCGGGCGTGGCGAACATCGGCTATCAGGAACGGCGCGGCCTGCATCCCGAGGAAAAGGACCGTATCGGCCGACTGTGTGCCGCGGCGATTCCGGATGGCGCGTCGCTGTTCCTCAACATCGGCACCACGACCGAGGCCGTGGCCCGCGCGCTGCTGGGGCATCGCAGCCTGATGGTGGTGACGAACAATCTGAACGCCGCCAACATCCTTGCACAGAACGCGGGCTGCGAGGTGATCGTGGCGGGGGGCGTGCTGCGCCGGTCCGATGGCGGGCTGGTCGGCGACATGACGATGGAGGTCGTGCGCCAGTTCAAGGTCGATGTCGCGGTGATCGGCGCCTCGGCCATCGACGAGGCGGGCGACCTGCTCGACTACGACGTGCGCGAAGTGAAGGTGGCGCAGGCGATCCTCGCGCAGGCCCGCAAGCGGTTCCTTGTGGCGGATCGGTCGAAATTCACCCGTGTCGCACCGGTGCGGATCGCCTCGTTGGCAGAGGTGGACCAGTTCTTCACCGATGCAGCGCCGCCTGCCAAGGTGCGCGCGGCCTGCGCTGCCTGGGGAACCGAGATCGTCGTCGCGCCCTAGCGCGCCGTCCGGATGGTCTGGCCCGGGTCGAGCCGCGGCGACAGCTCGATGCGGACGCCAGAGGTGCGCCCGTCCTGCGATTTGCCCGACAGGATCTCGGCTGCCGCGCGCCCGATCTCCAGCCGGCAGGCGTCCATCGTCGCAAGCCGCCGCGGCAGGCCGTCCAGCAACTCCACCCCGTTGAAGCCGGCAAGCCCCAGCGTGTTCGGCACGTCGATCCCCGCGTCAAGGCAGTGCAGAAGCCCGCCGGCCCCGATCATGTCGTTCGAATAATAGAGGAAATCCAGATCGGGCCGCCGCGCAAGGATGGCCTGGGTCATCTCGCGCCCCTTCAGAAGCGCCGATCCGCCCGAATAGAATTCGGTCGCCAGCAGGTCCAGACCCTCTTCTGCCAGGGCTGCGGTGAAGCCCTCGAACCGCTTGCGCGCGCGGTGGTCGTGCGGCATCTGCGTGCCCAGAAAGCCGATCTTGCGATAGCCGGCGGTAAGGATCGTCCTTGCCATCTCGCGGCCCGCGCGGCGATGCGAGATGCCGACTACGGAGTCGATCGCCTCGCCATCCACGTCCATGATCTCGACGATCGGGATGCCCGCGTTGCGCAGCATCGCGCAGGACGCCTCGGAATGCTCGAGCCCCGCGACGATCACGCCCGAGGGCCGCCACGACAGCATTTCGTAAAGCACCTGCTCCTCGCGCTCGGGCGAATAGTTCGTCACGCCGACCACGGGCTGCAACCCTGTGTCGTCGAGCACCTGCGAGATGCCGGTGAGCACCTCGGGAAACACCATGTTCGACAGCGACGGGATGATGACCGCGACAAGGTTCACGCGCTGCGAGGCCAGCCCGCCCGCGATCTTGTTGGGCACATAGCCAAGCGCCTTCGCCGCGCTCAGAACCCGTTCGCGCGTCGCCTCCGAAACGTCGCCCCGGTTGCGCAGAACCCGGCTGACGGTCATTTCGCTCACGCCCGAGGCTTCGGAGACATCGCGAAGCGTCAGGGTGCGGCGGGGCTCGAGGCGCGGATCACTGGTCACGGGGCGCGGTCCAATTCAGTGTGGATAACTATTGTTAGCGCCAACTGTGGGCTTGTGAAAGCCTTCATGACAGGCTATGTTACCGCTAACGGCAGCAAGCCGACCGAATCCAGCGCGTCCTGCAAGCTCTCTATCCGTGACGAACTGGACCATGAGGGGGAGTGGTGGGCCAAAATTCACTCCCCCTTTTCCTTCCCCAAAAACACTCTCGCGCTTCGGTGACGGTTGAAGTAGTCCATGTTTGCCGTCAAAAGAACGGCGTGCGACCCCGTGGCTCAACTGGATAGAGCAATCCCCTCCTAAGGGATAGGTTGCAGGTTCAAGTCCTGCCGGGGTCGCCAGTTCTTCCTTGAACCGTCAGATCAGAACCTGAGCGGGCGGTCGCCCTTGGCGTCGCGGATGCACGTGGGCAGGCCCATGACGTTCAGAAGGCCAAGGAACGGATGGGGGTCGAGTTCCTCGACATTGGCCATGCGGCCCACATCCCATGTGCCGTTCGCCACCAGCATCGCCGCCGCGACCGGCGGCACGCCGGCGGTGTAGCTGATGCCCTGGCTGCCGACCTCGTCAAAGGCTTCCTTGTGGTCTGCGACGTTGTAGATGAACACCTCGGCCGGTTTGCCGTCCTTGGTGCCCTTCACCAGATCGCCGATGCAGGTCTTGCCGGTGTAGCCCGGCGCGAGGCTTGCCGGATCGGGCAGCACGGCCTTGACCACCTTCAGCGGGATCACCTCTTGCCCCTCGGCGGTTTTCACCGGCTGTTCCGACAGCAGGCCGAGGTTCTTCAGCACCGTGAAGACGTTGATGTAATGGTCGCCGAAGCCCATCCAGAACCGCACGTCGGCCTTGGGGTAATTCGCAGACAGCGAATGCACCTCGTCATGGCCGGACAGATAGGCCTTTTGCTTGCCGACGACCGGAAGGTCCCATTCGCGGCCGACCTCGAACATCGCGTTCTCGGTCCAAGTGCCGCCCTGCCAGGCATAGACGGTGCCGGTGAATTCGCGGAAGTTGATCTCGGGGTCGAAATTCGTGGCGAAATACTTCCCGTGGCTGCCCGCGTTGATGTCCACGATGTCGATGGAGGCGATCTCGTCGATATAGTCATCGGCGGCCAGTCGCGCATAGGCATTGACCACGCCCGGATCGAAGCCCGCGCCAAGGATCGCCGTCACGCCGCGTGCGGCGCAGGCGTCCCGCTTTTTCCATTCGTAGTTGCCATACCACGGCGGCGTTTCGCAGATGCGGTCGGGCTCTTCATGGATCGCCGTGTCGATATAGGCGGCCCCGGTCTCGATGCAGGCGTCGAGCACGTATTTGTTCACGAAGGCAGAGCCCACGTTGATGACGATCTGCGCCCCGGTCTGCCGGATCAGGGCGGCGACGGCGGCGGTGTCCATCGCATCCACCTGATGCGCAGAGAAGGTGCCCGCGACTTTCATCGCCGATTTCTCATGCACGCCCGCGATGATCGCCTCGCATTTCGCCGGCGTCCGGCTGGCGATGTGCAAGTCCACCAGCACGTCGTTGTTCTGCGCGCATTTTTGCGCCACGACCTGGGCCACGCCTCCGGCGCCGATGATCAGCACGTTCCGTTTCATCCGGGAACCTCCTTTCGACAGGACAGGGGGATGCCTCAGCCGAGGCTCGATTCATAATCCGCGTAACCGAACTGCCGCGCGACCGTGATGGAGCCGTCCAGCTCGCGGATCGCGATCGCGGGCATCTTCACGCCGTTAAACCAGTTCTTCTTGACCATTGTGTAACCGGCCGCATCCAGCATCGACAGCCGGTCGCCAACCTTCAGGGGGCGGTCAAAGCGGAACTCGCCGAAGATGTCGCCCGCAAGGCAGGACTTGCCGCAGACCATGTAGGCGTGATCGCCCGCGTTCGGCGCCATTTTCGCGCTTTCGCGGTAGATCAGAAGGTCGAGCATATGCGCCTCGATCGAGCTGTCCACAATGGCAAGCTTCTTCTCGTTCTCCAGCACGTCGAGAACCGTCACCTCAAGCGTCGTGGTCTGGGTGATCGCGGCCTCTCCGGGTTCAAGATAAACCTGCACGCCGAACCGCTCGGCAAAGGCCTTCAGCCGCGCGGCCAGCGCCTCGACGGGGTAGTCCTTGCCGGTGAAATGGATGCCGCCGCCAAGGCTGACCCAGCGGACCTTTTCCAGAAGCGGCGCGAACTCGGCCTCGATCCGGCCAAGCTGGCGGTCGAACAGGTCGAAATCCGCATTCTCGCAGTTGTAATGGATCATGAAGCCCGAGATGCGGTCGATCACGGCCATGATCTTGTCCGCGTCCCATTCGCCCAGCCGCGAGAACGGCCGCGCCGGGTCGGCAAGGTCAAAGCCCGAGGTCGAGAAGCGCGGATTCAACCGCAGCCCGCGTTCGATGCCGGACGCACGGTCGGCGAACCGCTCAAGCTGGCTGATCGAGTTGAAGATGATCTTGTCGGCGTAACTCACCGCCTCGTCGATCTCGTCTTCGGCCCAGGCGACGGAATAGGCATGCGTCTCGCCCCCGAATTTCTCGCGCCCCAGACGGAGTTCGTAAAGCGACGAAGACGTCGTGCCGGCCATGTGGGGCCGCATCGTGTCGAACACCGGCCAGGTGGCGAAGCATTTCAGCGCGAGAAGAGCCTTGGCCCCCGATGCGGCCTGCAGCCGGTCGATGACGGCCATGTTGCGCGCAAGCGCCGCACGGTCGATCAGATAGTAAGGCGTCGTCAGCATAGGCGAATCCCCCACGGGCCAAAGGCACGGGCAAGCGAGGGGCGCGTATAGGGGAGGCGGCCCCGCGGCGCAACCCGCCAGCGCCCCCGGGGGGTCAATCCATCCGGATCACGGACTTGTCGATGGCCAGCATGTAGCCCCGCCGCGCGATGTTCTTGACCAGCAGTTCGCTGACAAGCTGGTTGCCCAGCGTATCGCGCAGCCGCTTGATCCGGGTGGCGCCCGCGGCCTCGTCGCAATCGGCGGCGGACTTGCCGGTGATCACCGCCTCGAGGTCCGCGCCCGACAGGATGTCGTCGTCCATCCGCGCCTCGGCCAGCGCCGACAGCGTTTCGATGGCCGCTTCCGTCAGCTTGAAGCCAAGGCTGTTGAGATAGACCATGTTCTCGGCCCGGCTGATGACGAGCGACGAGACCTGTATCCCCGTCGCCTGAATGGCCGAGATGCGGCGGTTCTGCGCGATGATGGTCACCAGAAACACCAGCGAGGCGATCAGAAGCCCGGTGGCAAAGACCAGCAGCACGAAGATCACCACGCGGTAGGAGGCGAGCACGTCTGAAAACGCCGTGCCGGACTGCGCGAGGATTTCGAGCAGCTTGATGTCGCTGGCCGAGGTCAGCGCGTTGTTCTGCGCGAAGATCTGTTCCACGCGCGCGTTGAAGGCGTTGGCGTCGGGCAGGTTCACGAACAGCAACACCGCCGCCAGCGCGAGGATCGCGACGATGGCGGCGATACCGATGGCCACGACGCGGTTTCCCGCGCGCAGGCTGTCAGTAGCGGAGGTAGAAGGCTCCGGCACTCTGCTTCCTCTGGGCCAATCCGTCGGGGCCGAAGATGGACAGGACCGCCAGCAAGGTCCAGCCCCCCTTGGCGATCCGGTGAGAAATTGCCGATGCGGCGGCTTCCCTGCCATGACAGGCCGGGCCGTTCAGGGCAATCACTCCGTAGTGCAGGCGAAGCGGGTTGTCCCGCTTTGCCTTGTAGTCGGCATAGCATCCGGCCGCGGATGCGGGACCTGCCAGAGCCAGCGCCACAAGCGGCGCAGCCAGCAGAAGGGTCAGGCGGGGGCGGTGCGATCGTGTCATGGGCGGACAATGGCCAACCTGCCCGTTCAATTCAATAACGGCGGCAGAAACCGCTGCGGTTATCGTATAACAAACGCCCGATATTGCTCTGCAGAGGCGTCCGGGCCCACTTCTGAGCCATCGAGGACGCGGGTCCCCCTCGCCGCGCCGCAATGTTGAAAGGAACACGAGATGACCATGCGCAAGTTCGTCCCCCTGACGCTCGCCGCCGGCGCGATGCTGATGGCCAGCTTCACCGCCGCCCCCGCACGTGCGGATGACGGCAGGCTTTTCGGCTTCATCGCCGGGGCCACGGCTCTGGCGATCATCGCCGATGCCGCCCATGCCCATGACCGCGGCCGTGTTGTCGTCGTCGAACGCTACCGCGAGCCCGAACATCGCTGGGGCTGGCGTCGGGATCGCCGCTGGGCGTGGCGCCACGATGATGGCTGGCACCGTCACTGGGAGGATTGATCCTCAAGGCGGCTTGCGGCGCGGCGGCGGATCGGGTGATCTGCCGCAATGACCGCACCTGATTTCTCTTTCGAAACCGCAGCCCGCGCCCGCGGGCTGTTTCGCATTGCCGGGCTGGACGAGGTGGGACGCGGTTCCCTTGCCGGTCCCGTCACCGCCGCCGCCGTGATCCTCGACCCCGGTCGCATCCCCGAAGGCCTGAACGATTCCAAGGCGTTAACCGCGAAGCGCCGGCTTGCGCTGGATGCGGCCATCCGTGCGGTGGCCGAGGTGTCGGTCGCCCATGCCAGCGTGGAAGAGATCGACCGGCTGAACATCCTGCGCGCAAGTCATCTGGCGATGGAGCGGGCCGTGGCGGGCCTGCGGGCCCCACCCGATCACCTTCTGATCGACGGCAACATGATCCCCCGGGGCCTGACCATCCCGGCCGAGGCGGTGGTGAAGGGCGACGCGCGGGTCCTGTCCATCGCGGCCGCCTCGATCGTGGCAAAGGTGGCCCGCGACGCGATCATGGTGGATTTGGCGCAACAGCACCCCGGATACGGCTGGGAGACGAACGCCGGTTACGGGTCAAAGGCACATCTGCAGGCGCTTCAAGATTTTGGGGTGACCCCACACCATAGGCGTTCCTTTGCCCCCGTGCACAAGATGTTGTGACAAGGCATTTCCGTAAACCATTGATTCAAAAAAGAATTTGACGCCGAATCAGGGATGACTCATCTTTGCCTCAAGCGCATGGCGCAAGAACAAGAGGCAGATATGGCGACGAAGACCCAACCCCGCGCAGCGGCGACGCTGCCGCTCAACCAGATTTTGGCGGGCGATTGCATCGAGGTGATGAACAGCCTTCCCGAAGGCTCGGTCGATCTGATCTTTGCCGATCCGCCCTACAATCTTCAGCTTCGCGGCGACCTGCACCGGCCCGACAATTCCAAGGTCGATGCGGTGGACGATCACTGGGACCAGTTCTCGAGCTTCGGTGCCTATGACCGGTTCACGCGCGACTGGCTGGCCGCGGCGCGGCGGCTGCTGAAACCCAACGGGGCGATCTGGGTGATCGGGAGCTATCACAACGTCTTCCGGCTGGGTGCCGAGCTTCAGAACCAGGGGTTCTGGATTCTGAACGACGTCGTCTGGCGCAAGTCGAACCCGATGCCGAACTTCAAGGGCAAGCGGTTCACCAACGCGCATGAGACGCTGATCTGGGCCAGCAAGGCGGAAGCCAGCAAATACACCTTCAACTACGAGGCGCTGAAGGCTCTGAACGAAGGCATCCAGATGCGGTCGGACTGGGTGATCCCGCTCTGCACCGGGTCGGAACGCCTGAAGGACGAGAACGGCGACAAGGCCCATCCGACGCAAAAGCCCGAGGCGCTGCTGCATCGCGTGCTGATCGGCACGACCAATCCGGGCGACGTGGTGCTGGACCCGTTCTTCGGCACCGGCACGACGGGCGCCGTGGCGAAGATGCTGGGCCGCGACTTCATCGGGATCGAGCGCGAGGAAAGCTATCGCAAGGTGGCCACCGAGCGCATCGACCGCATCCGCCGACTGGACTCATCGGCGCTGGAAGTTTCTACCTCCAAGCGGGCGGAGCCGCGGGTTCCCTTCGGTCAGGTCGTCGAGCGCGGCATGCTGCGCCCGGGCGAGGTGCTGATCTCGCCGCGCGGGCGCACGGCCAAGCTGCGCGCCGATGGCACGCTGGTGGGCCCCGATGGCGCGGGTTCGATCCATCAGGTGGGGGCGGCGATGGAGGGGGCTCCGTCCTGCAATGGCTGGACCTACTGGCACTTCAAGCGCGGCGGGCAGATGATCCCGATCGACATCCTGCGCCAGCAGATCCGCGCCGAGATGGCGGGCGAGACCGGCCGCGCGCACTGACGCCGCGTGCCGGGACGACGGTTCCGGCATTACAGCAGCGGCGCCAGCAACCGTGCCAGCGGTGCGGCCAGTTGCACCGCCTTTTCCCGCCTGTGGGACAGCGTCGCCCGGACCGGTTCGGCCCGGGTGAAGTCCTGTTCAAGCATCTGAGCCACTTCGGCGGCAAAGGGGCGGTCGGCCGCGATCAGCGTCACCTCGAAGTTCAGCCGGCACGACCGGTTGTCGAGGTTGATCGACCCGACCGAGGCGATGTCGTCGTCGATCAGCAGCACCTTCTGGTGCATGAACCCCTCGGTATAGCGCCAGACGCCCACGCCCGCGTGGCGCACCTCGTCCACGAAGCCATAGGCGGCAAGCCAGACCAGCCAGTGATCGCGCCGGTCCGGGATCAGAAGACGCACGTCCACCCCGCGCAGGACCGCGACCTTGAGGGCCGACAGCACATCGGTGTCGGGCACGAAATAGGCGCTGGCGATCCAGATCCGCTCCTGCGCCGCGCCGATGGCGTTGACGAAATACAGGCTGCCGGTCTCCTGCGGATCGGCGGGGCCGGGCGGAAGGACAAGCGCGGTTGCCGTGCCCCGCGCGGGCCGCGGCTCCCAGTCCAGCGCCAGTTTCTCGCCCGAGGACCAAAGCCAGTCCTCGGCAAAGACGAACTGAAGCTGCGCCACGCTCGGCCCCTCGACCCGCACCATCGTGTCGCGCCAGGGCGACAGCGCGGGCCGGCGACCGACATATTCGTTTCCGACGTTCAGGCCGCCGGTGAAGGCCACGGCGCCATCGACGACCACGATCTTGCGGTGGTTGCGGAAATTGATCTGCAACCGGCCCCGGCTGCGGCGGATCGCGTGGAAGTCGCGGATCTGCACCCCAGCCTCGCGCAGCCGGGCGAGGTAGCGGCGCGTGACCTCGCTGCCGATCGCATCATAGAGCACATGCACATGCACGCCCGCCCGCGCCCGCGCGATCAGCCGGTCGGCAAGATCGCGGCCAAGATGATCGTCATTGATCGTGTAGAACTGGATCAGCAGATAGCGTTCTGCCCTGTCGATGGCGGCGAAGATCTCGGAAAAGGCCGCCTCGCCGTTCAGGAGCAGTCGAAGCGCATTGCCGTTGGCGAAGGGGACGCCCGCCAGCCGTTCGAATGCCTTGAGCCGGCCCACGTCGCCCGGATCGCCCGCTTCGCGCGGGGGCGCGTGCCGGGCGGCCAAGTCGCGCAGCGCCGCGATCTCGGTCCGCAGCGCGCGGCGAATGCTGATGTAGCCGGGATAGCGGCGATGACCGAAGATCAGGAAGACCGGCACGGCAATGTAGGGGGCCGCGAAGAGGAAGACGACCCAGCCGACCGCGCCCTGAGGGGTGCGCCCGTTGGCGATGGCCGAGCGCACGCACAAAAGCGCCGCGACCTGAAACCCGAGATAGACGAGAAGATAGACCCAGCTCGCCATGCGCCTCAGACCGCGCCGCGCGGCATCGGGTTCCGGGCCTTGTTGCAGGGCTTCCAATCGGCGATGTCGGGATAATACTGCTGCCGCCATGCCTTCACGCGCGGGTTCATCACCCGTTTCCACAGGGGCGGCACCATCGCCGCCATCGTCATCACCGGATAGCCGTAGGGAAGCTGTGGCGCCTCCGCCTCGGGCCGGTTTTGCAGCAGGGGAAAGCGGCGGTCGGGTTTGTAATGGTGGTCGGAATGGCGTTGCAGGTTGATCAGCAGCCAGTTCGACGCCCGGTGCGCCGCGTTCCAAGAATGCTGCGGCAGGACGTGTTCGTATTTCCCCTCGCCCAGGTGGCGGCGGGTCAGGCCGTAATGTTCGATGTAGTTCACAAGCTCCAGCTGCCAGACTGCGACGAAGGCCTGCCAGAGAAAAAGCGCGAGACCCTGCCAGCCGCCAAGGATCACGGCCAGCGCGATCATCAGGGCCTCCAGCACCCAGTAGCGCCAGAACGGGTTCGAGCGGTGCCACCACGGCAGCGACTTGCGCGCCAGCATCGCCTTTTCTGCGCGGAACGCCGAGGCATAGCCATCGACCAGCACGCGGGGGAAGAAGCGGTGAAAGCCCTCGTTGTAGCGCGCCGTCACCGTGTCGCGCGGCGTGCCGACCCAGGGGTGATGCACCCGCAGGTGTTCGGTGCGGAAATGGCTGTAAAGCACGCAGGCCAGCAGCAGGTCGCCGAACCAGCGTTCCAGCCTTGATTTCTGGTGCATCAGCTCGTGGCTGTAGTTGATGCCGACGGTGCCCGAGATCACGCCCATGCCGAAGAACAGCCCCACCTTTTCCAGCGTGGTCAGGTGGCCGCTGTGGGTAACATACCAGATCGTGCCGAACAGCACGCAGAATTCCAGCGGGAACCAGATCAGCGTGATGAGGCGATACCAGAACAGACCCTGTTCGGGCATGGTCGGGTCCGCATTCTCGAGGTTCAGCCCCGTCACGGCATCCAGAAGCGAAAAAAGCCCCCAGGTGTAGATCGGCAGCAGAAGAACCGCCCACCCGCCCTGCGCCGCGCCGATCACCGCGAGCGGCAACGTTCCCAGCGACAGCCAGAAGGGCAGGGCGCTGGAAATCCGGGAAACCTGCTGTGGCGGGATCATCTGGCCATCCTCCTTTGCGGTATCAAACACGCATCCGCAGGATTTCTCAATTCCCGCCAAACGCGCCTTGCGCAACGTCAAAGGCCTTGCGCATCACCGTGGGAAGGTCCGAAGGCCGGAACGCGTCCCGGGGAAGGAAGGCGCCGCGGTCCGGCGCGGCATCGGGGCCCACCTCGGCGATCCGCAGGCTGAGCCGCAGGTGAAAATGGGTGAAGGTATGGCGCACCTCGGCTGGCCCCGCGCGCCAGTCTGCGGCAAGGGGCGGGGCGGGTGTGGGGGCGGCGGACCAGTCCGACCCGGGCCAGCCCAGCATGCCGCCCAGCAGGCCCCTGTCCGGTCGCCGTTCCAGGAGCCAGGCGCCGTCGCTGCGCCGGGCGAGGTAGGCGATGCCGAAACGGGTGGGTTTCTCGGCCTTGGGCGCCTTGCGCGGCAAGTCGGCCGCGAGTCCGGCGGCGCGCGCCGCGCAGGGTTCGACCAGCGGGCAGATGCCGCAGGCGGGCTTGCGCGGCGTGCAGATCGTCGCGCCAAGGTCCATCATCGCCTGCGCATGGTCGCCGGGGCGGTCTTGCGGCGTGAGCGTCGCTGCAAGGCGTGTGAGCTCGGGCTTGGCGGCGGGCAGGGGCGTTTCCACCGCAAAGAGCCGCGCCACCACGCGTTCCACATTGCCATCCACCACGGTGGCCGCCTCGTCGAAGGCAATCGCCGCGACGGCGGCGGCCGTGTAGGGGCCGATCCCCGGAAGGCCAAGCAGCCCGTCGCGGGTCTGAGGAAACCGCCCTTTGTGTTCGGTTGCCACCGCGCGGGCGCATTTCAGCAGGTTGCGGGCGCGAGCGTAGTAGCCAAGGCCCGCCCATTCGGCCATCACACTGGCATCCTCGGCCGCCGCCAGATCGCTGACGCTGGGCCAGCGTTCGGTGAAGCGGTGGAAGTAGTCGCGCACGGCCGCCACGGTGGTCTGCTGCAACATCACCTCGGACAGCCAGACCCGGTAGGGATCGGGGCGCTGGCCTGCCTTGCGCTCGGCCGGGCCCACGCGCCAGGGCATGACGCGGGCGTTGCGATCATACCAGCCCAGAAGCTGCGCCGAGATGGCCAAACCGTCACACAATCTTTATGCCCTCGTCTCGATCGTTCCGCTGGCATCGCGCCAGCCCCGCGATAGAATAGCCGTGAGTTCGGGAATGGACAGAGGATGACGCCGAGAAACCAGAACCCCGGCCCGCCCCCGGCCCGCCGGATGCGCGGTTTCGAAGCGGCATCGGGCCTGCTGAAGGACCGCATTCGCGTGGCTGGCGAAAGCCGGGGCTTTGCGGTGTCGCGGCTTCTGACCCACTGGGCGGAGGTGGTGGGCGACGATGTCGCCGCCGCCGCCCTGCCGGTCAAGATCGCCTACGGCCGGGGCGCGATGGGGGCGACGCTGACGCTGCTGACCACCGGCGCGCAGGCCCCGTTGATCGAGATGCAGAAGGACCGCATCCGCGACAGGGTGAACGCCTGCTATGGCTATGCGGCCGTCTCGCGCATCCTGATCACCCAGACGGCGTCCACGGGCTTTGCCGAGGGACGGGTGGCCTTCACCCCGAAACCCCCTGAGCCGCCTCGGCCCGATCCGGTGGCGGAACAGGCGGCTGTCCGCGCGGCAGAGCCGATCCGGGACGCAGGCCTGCGCGCTGCGCTTGAAGAACTGGGAAAAAACGTCTTAACACGATCCGGGAAACGGAAAGGCTGAACAGATGGCATTCAAACGGACACTTCTGGCGCTTGGCGCGGCGCTGATCGCGGGCGGCCTGTGGATGGCGGCGCCGCAGCGCGCGATGGCGGCCGACACGGCGGCCGCATCCGCAACGCAGGACCTGCCCGCGATCCCCGACATGTCGATCGGGAACCCCGATGCGAAGGTGCATGTGATCGAATACCTGTCCTTCACCTGCCCGCATTGCGAGGAGTTCCACGCCACCGTCTGGCCGAAGATCAAGAAGAACTACATCGATAACGGCAAGATCCGCTTCACCATCCGCGAGGTCTATTTCGACAAATACGGCCTCTGGGCCGGGATGATGGCGCAATGCGGCGGTGCGATGCGTTACTTCGGCATCGTGGACATGCTCTATAACAAGCAGCGCGAATGGGCCGGGACCAGCGATCCGAACCAGGCCGTCGCCAACCTGCGCAAGATCGGCCTTGCCGCCGGCATCTCCAGCGCCGATCTGGACAAGTGCATGACCGACGGGAAGATGGCGCAGGCCATGGTTGCCAAGTTCCAGAAGGACACGGCTGCCGACCACATCGAGGGCACGCCCTCGTTCGTGATCGACGGCACGACCCATCAGAACATGGGCTATGAGGAATTCGCCAAGATCCTCGACGCGGAACTGGCGAAGTCCAAGTAAGATGGCGTCTCCCCTCAGCGGTGTGAAAGTCGTCGAACTGGCACGCATCCTGGCTGGCCCCTGGGCCGGTCAGACGCTCGCCGACCTTGGCGCCGAGGTCATCAAGGTCGAAGCGCCCGAGGGCGACGACACCCGCCGCTGGGGCCCCCCGTTCATCGAGCGCGAGGGCGACCGCTCGGCCGCCTATTTCCACGCCGCGAACCGGGGCAAGAAATCCGTCACCGCGGATTTCACCACGCCCGAGGGGCAGGCGCTGGTCCGGCGCCTTGTCGCGGACGCCGACGTCGTGATCGAGAACTTCAAGCTGGGCGGGCTGAAGAAATACGGGCTGGATTACGAAAGCCTCGCCGCGATCAACCCCGGGCTCATCTATTGCTCGATCACCGGATTCGGGCAGACCGGTCCCTATGCCTCTCGCGCGGGCTACGACTTCATCATTCAGGGCATGGCCGGGCTGATGAGCGTGACCGGCGCCCCGGACGGACAGCCGCAGAAGGTGGGCGTGGCGGTCACGGATATCTTCACCGGCATCTATGCATCGACCGCGATCCTTGCCGCGCTGCACCAGCGGGGCGCCACCGGAAGGGGCCAGCACATCGACATGGCCCTGATGGACGTGGCAGTGGCGATCATGGCCAATCAGGCGATGAACTACCTTGCGACCGGGACGGCGCCCGTGAAGATGGGCAACGCGCATCCCAACCTTGCGCCCTATGCGGTGTTCGATTGCGCCGACGGATGGATCATCATCGCCACCGGGAATGACTCGCAATATCGCCGGCTCTGCCAGATCCTGCATCTTTTGGACATGGCCGAGGCGCCGGACTTCCTGACCAATGCCGACCGCGTGGCCAACCGTGAAGACATGACCCGGCGGTTGACGGCGGCGACGAAGACATGGGCCAAGGCCGACCTGCTGGCCGCCTGCGAGGCGGCGGGCGTGCCTGCCGGGCCGATCAACGATCTGGCCGAGGTCTTTGCTGATCCGCAGGTCGTGGCGCGCGGGCTTAAGATCGCGCCCGATGGCGTGCCGGGGGTGCGGTCGCCCTTCACCTTCTCGGGGGCGGAACTGGACCTGAACCGCCCCGCGCCGAAGCTCGGGCAGGATCAGGACGAGATCGCGGGCTGAGGCGATTTTTCGACGAAAAATCGCGGGGGCCGATTCTCGCCCGCAAGATCAGACCGGGAACAGGCGGTCGAGGGCTGCGTCCAGCGCCGTCGGATCGTCGATCCGCAGTCGAACGGGCAATGTCAACACGCGCGCACGGAAGCTTTCCGGCAGGCGCACCGCGTCCTTTTCCGTCGTGACCAACTGCGCGCCCTTGGCCCAGGCATCTGCCTCGAGCCGCTGCATCAGGGCGGTGGGCAGGGGCTGGTGATCTGCCAGCGCCTCGGTCCGCAGCAGTTTCACGCCAAGGCTGCGCAGGGTGGCAAAGAACTTCTCGGGGTGGCCGATCCCGGCGAAGGCCATGACGCGCATGTCCTGCCAGTCCATGCCGGTCTGAAGGGGCAGCAGTTCGCCTGTCAGGTGCGGCAGGCCAATCCGGGCGCCCCACACCGTCGAGAACCGCGCCTGCGCATCTGCGTTGCCGATCGACAGGACGAGGTCTGCCCGGCGCAGTCCGACATCGACCGGCTCCCTTAGGGGGCCCGCGGGAATGCAGCGCCCGTTGCCGAAGCCCTTCGCGGCATCGACGACGACGATCGACAGGTCCTTCTTCACGGAAGGATTCTGAAACCCGTCATCGAGCAGGATCACCTGCGCGCCCGCCAAGGCCGCCGCCCTGGCACCTGCCGCACGGTCCTTGGCGACCCAGGTCGGCGTGAAGGCCGCGAGCAGGAGCGGCTCGTCCCCCACCTCGGCCGCCTTGTGTTTGCGCAAATCCACCTGAACCGGGCCCTGCAGCGATCCGCCATGGCCGCGGCTGACGACATGGGCGGCGATCCCGCGCGCCGACAGGCGTTCAAGGAGCGCGATGGTGGTTGGCGTCTTGCCCGTTCCGCCCGCGTTCAGGTTGCCGATGCAGATCACCGGAACGCCGGGGCCGAGGCCCGCGCCCCGTGCAAGCCGCCGGGCCGTCGCTGCGGCATAAAGCCTGCCCAACGGTGACAGGATGCGCGCCTGCCATGCGGGCGCTTCGGGCGGGGTGAACCAATAGGCGGGTGTCGTCATCCTGCCCCCCTTGTCTCGCGCAGCGCCTCGACGATCAGGCGCAGCACGCGGTCGGCCACTTCCGCCCCGCTGGTGGTCGAGGCCCAGGCGTTATGGGCCAGTTGCGCGGCGCGGTCGGGGGCCAGCAGGTCGCCTACCGCCTCGCCCAGATCGGTGGGGTTGCGCAATTCCCGCGTGGCCCGGGCGGCGCGGAGGTTGGCATAGGCTTTCTCGTGCGGGCCGGGACGGGGGCCGTGAATGATCGCCGAGCCAAGCGCCGCGGGTTCGGTCGGGGGCCGCAGGCTGCCCGCATCCGACAGGGTGCCGCCCATGTAGGTGATCGGCGCGATGCGGAACCACAGGCCCAACTCGCCTTCGGTATCCGCGATATAGACGTGGCAGTCTTCCTCTATCCCCTCTTCGTTGCTGCGCAGCGCGACGTTCCAGCCCTCGGTCTCTGTCATGCGGGTGACAAGGGCGGGCGCGGCGGACAGATCGTGCGGCACGACGATCAGCAACAGCCGATGGGCAAGACGCAGCGCGGCGCGATGGGCCGCGATCACGGCCTCGACCTCGTCGGGGGGAAGGGCCGCCGCAAGCCAGACAGGCCGACCGCCAAGGCTGCCGGCGACGGCCTCGCGTTCGGCCTCGGTATGCGGCAAGGCGGGGGGCGCCGGTTCCAGCGGCCCGATCGTCTCGATCGGCGCGGCAGGGCCCACGAGCCGCCGCATCCGCCGCGCCGCGATCGGATCGGAGACAAGGATGCGCGCCGCCGTCCCCAAGGCGCCGCGGCTGAGACCGGGAACGAGCGAGAAGGCCCGCCCGGCCGGCGCGAGGTTCACGAGGATGGGCCGCAGCCCAAGACCGGTCACCGCCATCAGGACCAGCGGGTCCGGCGGCCCGCCCACCTGCGCGAAGGCGTCGGGTTGCCAATGGGCGATGAAGGCGGCAAGACCCGCCCTGTCGCCGGGCGGCAGGGGGGCAAGATGCACCCGGCGGGGCAGGGCCGGGGCCTCGGTGCCGGGATCGGGCGCGGTCAGCAGAACATGTGTTCCCGGCCGCTCATCGACCAGCCGCCGCAGCAGGTCCGCGACGGCTGGAAAATCAAGGATATCGGGCGCGTGAAGCCAGAGCAGCGGCCCCTTGGGCCGGGGCGGCGTCTCTGCCCGTGCGGCCTTGTCGCGCCGCCAGCCGGACAGCGCGAGATAAAGCCCCAAGGCGGGAGAGCGCCGCATCTTCCTGTCTCAGCCCCCGAGTTCTTCCGTCGGTCCGCCGGGCTGTTCTTCGTCCCGCAGCCGGTGGATATGGGCGATGAAGTAGCGCATGTGGGCATCGTCCACTGTCCGCTGGGCTTCCGCCTTCCATGCCGCATGGGCCGAGGCATAGTCGGGGAACATGCCGACGATGTGGATCTTCGAGACGTCCTTGAACGTGGTCTTGGACGGGGTCGTCAACTCGCCACCGAAGACGAGATGGAGGCGTTGTGTCATGAGGAGGCTCCCTTTTCGAGATGGCGCACCCTAGTCAAAGCGCGGGGCAGGTCAAGCGGACGGGGCAAGGCGCATGACGGCCATGCACAGGGTCAAGCCGGAACGCCTATACAAGGTCCCCGATTTCCCGTATGTGCAACGACTTCGGGCTCCGGGTTTCCGCGATGCCGGGCAGGGAGGCCCGGTCAAGGACGGGTGGGCCATCACCCGGGCGCAAGGTGCGCCCCCTTGGAAAGACGGAACATGACGGATCATTCCGGCATCGCGGCGCCTTTGGCCGCGGCCCTGACGAAACGTGGCTATGAAACCCTTACACCCGTGCAGGAAGCCGCCATCGGCGCCGAACTTGCGGGCCGCGACGCGCTGGTCTCGGCGCAGACCGGGTCGGGCAAGACGGTCGCCTTCGGCCTTGCCATCGCGCCCGACATCCTGGGCGAAGACGAACGCTTTCTGTATGCCGCCGCGCCGCTTGCGCTGATCGTGGCGCCGACGCGCGAACTTGCCCTGCAGGTCCGCCGCGAGCTGGAATGGCTTTACGCCGAGACGGGGGCGCAGCTTGCCTCCTGCGTGGGCGGCATGGACTACCGGACCGAACGGCGCGCGCTGGAACGCGGGGCGCAGATCGTCGTCGGCACGCCCGGCCGGTTGAAGGATCACATCGAACGCGGCTCGCTCGACTTGTCGGCGGTGCGCGCCGTGGTGCTGGACGAGGCCGACGAGATGCTCGACCTCGGGTTCACCGAGGATCTGGAGTTCATCCTTGGCGCGGCCCCCGAGGGACGCCGCACGCTGATGTTCTCGGCCACCGTCCCGCCCGAGATTTCCAAGCTGGCGACGCAGTATCAGCGCGACGCGGTGCGGGTGCGCACGGCGGCCGAGACGCGTCAGCATGCCGACATCGAATACCGTGCCTTCAGCGTGTCGCCCGATGACCGCGAACACGCGATCATCAACGTCCTGCGCTATTACGAGGCGCAGATGGCCATCGTCTTCTGCAAGACCCGGGCCGAGGTGACGCGGCTGATGGGCCGTTTCCACAATCGCGGCTTTCAGGTCGTGGCGCTGTCGGGCGAGTTGTCGCAGACCGAGCGGCTTCATGCGTTGCAGGCGATGCGTGACGGCCGGGCGCGGGTCTGCATCGCGACCGACGTCGCCGCGCGCGGCATCGACGTGCCGGGTCTGGAACTGGTGATCCACGCCGACCTGCCGCAGAACTCGGAAGTGCTGTTGCATCGCTCCGGCCGCACCGGCCGGGCGGGGCGCAAGGGCGTGTCGGCCCTCATCGTGACCCCGCGCGAATTCAAGAAGGCCAACCGCCTGCTGCAAGGCGCGCGCGTCACGGCGAACTGGGGGCCCGCGCCTTCGGCCGACGAGGTGATGGCGCGCGACGACGACCGCCTGATGGCGACGCCGGAATTCGAGGCTGACGTTGCCGAGGACGAGGCCGCGGCCGTCGCGGCCCTTGTCGCGCGCTTTCCGGCAGAGCGTCTGGCCGCGGGCTTTCTGCGGCTGTGGCGTGCCGGGCGGTCCGCGCCCGAGGAGTTGCGCAGCCATGCCACGCCGACGGCCGCCGCCGTGGCCGAGGCCCGCAAGCCGCGCGAGGAATTCGGCGATTCCGTCTGGTATCGCCTCTCGGTCGGGCACAGCGGCCGCGCCGAGGCCCGCTGGATCCTGCCCAAGCTTTGCGATCACGGGCGGATCACCAAGGCCGAGATCGGCGCGATCCGCGTGCAGCAGGAATGGACCTTCGTCCAGATTGCCGCTGCCGCGGCGGCCGGGTTCGAAGCTGCCCTGGGCGCTGGCAAGGAACTGGAACCCGGCCTTGCCGTTCAGCGTCTGGCCGAGGCGCCGGTGCTGGGCCGCCCGGAGCCGGCACCCCGCGCCCCGCGCGAAGATCGCGCCCCGCGTCCGCCCCGCGAAGAGCGCGCCCCCCGCGAAGAGCGCGCACAGCGGGAAGATCGCGCCCCCCGCGAAGACCGTGCTCCCCGCGAGGTGCGGGCACCCCGTCCCGCGCCGCGCCCCGCGCGTGAGGCAGAGCCAGCGCCGGCCGCCGTCGAAGCGCCCGAGGGCATTCAGGGCAAGAAGGCTTTCCGCGCCGCGAAATATGCCGAGCGTGGTCCGGTGAAACCGGCCCGTCGCGTCGGCGTGAAACCCGCCCGGCGCGAGGATCGCGATGCTGGCGGCTATACCGAACGCCAGGACAGCGGCTGGCAGCCCGACAACGCCACCGTCCCGATGCGCGAGCGCGAGGAACGCCCCTACAAGCCTCGCAAGGCAGACGGGGATGCACGTCCGGCCGAGGATGGCGCGCGCAAGGCCCGATGGTCGGGCGCTGACAAGGCAAAGCGCGGGCCCGCCTCTGCCGGCAAGCCGCAAGGGCGCGGCAAACCCGAGGGAAGCCGCTTCGGCGGCAAGCCGGGCGAAGGCAAGCCCGGCAAGGGTTATGCCGGAAAGGCGCCGAAAACCGGAGATGCCGCCCCCCGGCGCCCGGCGTTCAACGCGGCCGATCCGTCGCAACGGCTGAAACCCAGGGGCAAGCCGCGCGGCCGCACCTAAGTTAGCTGAACGATTGTTCGATTACGCTCCCTGCCGCCGGGTCAGAAGCTCGGCGTGCAGCGCGGGGGGGCGCGGCGATCACGCCTGCGGTCAGCGGCGTGGGAGCATTGAACCGCAGGGGGCCGCCGTTGCGGTCAGTGACCCGCACGCCTGCGGCTTCGGCAATCAGGCAACCGGCGGCGATGTCCCATTCCCACGCGTCGCGCAGCGTGATCAGCGCATCGTGTTCCCCCTCCGCCACCAAGCAAAGGCGCCAGGCGAGCGAGGGGCGAAAGGCGCGGTGCAGGTTCGGCACGCCGCCCGGCCAGAACTCGGGCTGGAGCGCGGTGGCATTGGTCAGCGCCGACACGCCTTCCGAGCCAAGAGGCGAGGACGGCGTGAGCGGCGCGCCGTTCAACAGCGCCGGCCCGCCGCGCGTAGCGGTGTAAAGCAGGTCGAGCGCCGGCAGATATACGACGGCGCTTTCCACCGTGCCGTTGCAAGCCACGGCCAATGAATGGGAAAAGCCCTTCTCACCCTTGATGAAGGCGCGGGTCCCGTCGATTGGGTCAATGATGAACGTTCGTTCGCAATTTAGCCGCCGGGCGCTGTCTTCGCTTTCCTCGGACAGCCAGCCATAGCCCGGGCGCGCGCCTGTCAGCGCGTCGGCCAGTGCGCGATCGACCTCCAGATCGGCTTCCGTCACCGGGCCTGCGCCGTCGGGCTTTTCCCATGTCCGCGGCGACTTGCCCCAATGGCGCAGGGCGATCTGCCCCGCCGCGCGGGCCGCGCCGATCAGCAGGTCGAGGTCATTCGCCGGCAAGCGTCAGACCTTCCACGAGGAGCGACGGCACCACGAGCCCATACCACGTGCGGGCGTCGTTGGCGGGCACGATCGTCTTCAGCATGTCGCGCAGGTTGCCCGCCACGGTGCATTCGTTCACCGGATAGGCTATCTGGCCGTTCTCGACCCAGAACCCCGAGGCGCCGCGGGAATAGTCGCCCGTGGTCGGGTTGATCGAACTGCCGATCATCGAGGTGATCAGAAGGCCCGTGCCCATCTCGCGCAGCAGGTCCTCCTGACTGCGCGCGCCCTGCGTCAGCGCGATGTTGGACGGCGAGGGCGAGGGCGGGCCGGACGTCCCGCGCGACGCGTTCCCCGTCGAAGGCAGGCCGAGCTTGCGCCCGGTCGCAAGGTCCAGCGTCCAGCTTTGCAGGACGCCATCCTTCACCACCTCGCGCAGAAGGCTGGGCAGGCCCTCCGAATCGAAGGGGCGCGAGCCGCCGATGCGGGGGCGGTGCGGGTCTTCGGTCAGCGTCAGCCCCTTGGGCAGAACGGCCTCGCCCATCGCGTCGCGCAGCCAGCTTGCGCCCCGGGCGACGGCCGCGCCGTTGATCGCGCCCAGAAGGTGCCCGATCAGCGATCCCGCGACGCGTTCGTCGTAGATCACCGGATAGGCCCCGGTCTTCGGCTTTCGCGCCCCCGCGCGGGCCACGGCCCGTTCGCCGGCGATCCGCCCGATGGTCTCGGGGTCGATCAGGTCGGATTGGTAGGTGCGGCTGTCCCCGAAATAATCCCGCTCCATCGCCGTGCCGCTGCCGGTGATCGCGACGCAAGAGGTCGAGCGCGAGGTGCGCGCATAGCCGCCTGAAAAGCCGTTCGACATCGCCATGTGCAGCGCCCGGCGGCCGTAACCTGCCCCGGCGGAGTCGATCTGGCTGATGCCCTTCACCGCGAGCGCGGCGGCTTCGGCCCGCCGCGCGTCTTCCTCAAGGTCCGCGGCCGACGGCTCGGGTGCCGGGTCCACGAGGTCGAGCGCCGCCAGATCCCATGACCTGGCCAGCTGGGAGGGATCTGCCAGCCCGATAGTCGGGTCTTCCGGTGCTTCGCGCGCCATGGCCACGGCGCGTTCGGCCATCGCGGCCATCGTCTCGGGGCGCGTGTCCGATGCCGACACGCAGGCCTGCCGCGTGCCGATCAGCACCCGCAGGCCGATGTCCACGCCTTCGGACCGTTCCGCCTGTTCCAGCCGCCCCTGCCGCACGTCGATCGAGATCGAGGTTCCCTCGACCGCCATCGCATCGGCGGCCTCGGCGCCAGCCTTGCGGGCGGCGTCAAGCAGGGCATGGGCGAGCGTTTCGAGCGGTTCGGACATGGGCGCACCTCTTGCTGGGGATGGCTTGGACCTAGTGGCGCCTGCGAAGTGTTGCAAGCGGAACCCGAGCAAAAAGCGTTGACGCGCCTCCGGGTCCTAGCCCCGCTGCGCCTCTGCATGGCGTTTGAACGACTTCAGGATCTGCCCCCAGCCCTCGCGCTGCTGTTCCAGCGAATGCAGGCCCTCGGGATCGAAGACCGTGACCACATGTGTCCGGCCTTCCATCGGCGCGAAGGTCGTGCGCACGTTGCGCCCATCCATCAGCCTGTAGGCCAGAAGCGCCATCGGCTCGACCGCGTCATAGACATATTCGAGGTCGAAGCCGAAGCTGCCGTCCTTCGCCTCCATCCGCGTCTTGCACCGCCCGCCCACGCGCAGGTCGTTTTCCGCGCTTGGGCAGTGCCAGTCGTCGGATGCGAAGTTCCACTGGGTGATGTGCGCGGGCTCGGTAAAGCAGGTCCAGACGGTTTCGACCGGCGCGTCGATCGTCGCTTCGATCGTGATTGCCTGCGTGTTCATGCCTGTCTCCCTCTGCGGTTGCGTGACGGCTTCCTTGCGCTGCGTTCCTGCCGGTCCATCACTTGATCCGCTGGCCATTGGCGAGGATCGACCCGTCCGGCTTGAACTCAAGCTGCGAGGTCAGCACGTCCGGCCCGCCGCCGGGGCGCGCAAACAGGCCCAGCATCATCCGCGCGGCCATGCCCTGTTCCTTCGGCAAAAGGCCCATCTCGCCCAGTTTGTCCAGAAGCCCGTTGGCCCCCGTCAGGGTCAGGTTGATCGCCCCGTCCGGCTTCGGCACGGCGGGATCGGAATTGTCGATCTTCAGCGTCCCGGTGCCGATCAGATGGGTGCCGACAGCATCCAGCTTCAGCTGGTTCAAAGAGACCTCATCCACCTGCCCCGGGATGACGGGGGCGGATTTCTGCAGTGCGGGGTCGAAGAAATTGTAGGCCCAGTTTCCCTTCCCCGCGAGGTCGAGGATCAGCGTCGCCGGATCGTGCGGCAGGATCGACTTCGGGTCGAACATCCCCCACAGCTCCTTGCTGATCTCCAGCCCGTCGAGCTTCAGCAGCAGACCAAAGGGCTGCGGCGCATCCGCCTTTTCGACCGGCATGAGAAGCCGGAACGCCGACTCGGCCAGCTTGATGCCGAGCGAGGGGACCGGCAGCACAGGGGCCGTCACGTTCAGGTCAAGGCCCTTGCTGTCGGTGTCGTATTGCAGGTGCCCCTTGTCCATCGTGACATGGATCGTGCCGGCATCGACCTTTCCGTCCAGCGTGCCGGACGAAGGCCCCCCGACGCGCGAGATGGCATAGGTCGTCGGCCCATAGGAAATGGTGGTGTTGGCGGCATAGCCCGCCCCAAGGGCCGCGGCGATGTCCTGCATGTTCACGCCGACGGGCACGGTGGTCTTCGCTTCCGTCGCAAGGGCCTTTGTGGCGAAGTCCACATGGATCGTCGCACTGCCCGTCTTGTCGGTCGTCGTCGCATCCACCGTGAAGTTGGCCGAGGCCGCGCTGCCCGACGAGTCGATATCGGTCGCCCCGTTCGTGACGATATGCGCCGTGCCCTGAATGCCGAGGATCTTGCCGTCCACCTTCACCGGCTGGTCCTTGCCGCCGGATTTCAGGCCGGCAAGCGCGATCCCGACACTGGTGGCCGAGGTCGTGTAGGTCATGTCTGCGTCGGTGCCGGCAACCACCGACTTGAGCCCGTCCTGGGTCAGCTTCAGCGTGCCTTCCGTCACCGTGCCCTGCGGCGAGGTGGTCGAAAAGACCACGTCCGTCTCGGGCGACAGCGTCACCGTCACGCTGCCGTCCTTGTCCTGTTGAAGGTCGATCTCGGGGATGGCGTAGGAAACGGTGGAGTTGGGCTTCTTGACCAGCCCCGTGACATTGCGAAGCGCAAGCTTGCCATCGGCCTCCGACTGGCTTCCGACACTGATCGTCTGACCCATCGACGTGAGCCGGGTCTTCATCGCGGTCCAGACGTCGGCCGGCGTAAGAGCCTGGGCCGCGGTGCTGCCCAGAAGCACCGTCGCGACACTCGCGAGGCCAAGGGTGCGGAGTTGCTTCATCGTCTGGTCCTTTGGAACGGGTTAAAGCATGTTCGGCATATCCTCTGTCGGGGGGGTGGTGCGGTCAAGGGATTCCCACCGGCGCGGGATGGAGGTAATCCGGAAGAGAGCGAGAGGAGGCATCGATGAGCGGATTGGCAGGAAAGGTCGTGGCGATCACCGGGGCAAGCCGGGGGATCGGGGCAGAGGCGGCGCGGGCCTTTGCGGCTGCGGGCGCGAAGGTCGCGTTGCTGGCGCGATCCGCCGATGCGATTGCCGCGCTTGCGGGCGAGGTGGGCGGACTTGCGGTGGCCTGCGACGTGGCCGACGCGGGGGCCGTGGCGGCTGCGGTGGCGAAGATCGAGACCGATCTGGGCCCGATCGACATCCTCATCAACAACGCGGGCATGATCGAGCCGATCGCCCGCATCACCGACGCCTCGCCCGAGGAATGGGGTCGCGATATCGACGTGAACCTCAAGGGGGTCTTTCACGGGATGCACGCCGTTCTGCCCGGCATGATCGGACGGCGGTCGGGCACGATCATCACCGTCAGTTCCGGCGCCGCGCACAACCCGCTTGAGGGCTGGAGCGCCTATTGCACGTCAAAGGCCGGGGCCGCGATGCTGACCCGCGTCGCCCATCTGGAGGCGGCGGGCTCCGGTGTGCGGATCATGGGGCTGTCGCCCGGCACGGTGGCGACCGAGATGCAGGTGAAGATCAAGGCCAGCGGCATCAACCCGGTCAGCCAGCTTGATCCTTCGGTCCACATTCCCGCCGATTGGCCAGCCCGCGCTCTGGTCTGGATGTGTTCGGCAGACGCCGACGATTTCCTTGGCATGGAGGTGCAGTTGCGCGACGATAAGGTGCGCCGCCGCGTGGGGCTCATCGCGTGATCGAGGCCGAACGCGACGGCGGGCTGCACCGCCTGATCCTGAACCGCCCGGACAAGGCGAATTCGCTGACGCGCGAGATGCTTCTGGCGCTGGAGGCCGGCGTGGCCGAGGCGACCAAGGCCGGTGCCAAGGTGCTGGTGCTGACCGGACGCGGCAAGGTCTTTTCGGCGGGTGCCGATCTGGACGAGGCGCGGGCGGGGCTCGCCATCGATCCGGTCTGGGAACGGGTGTCGGCGGCCGTCGCGGCCTTTCCGGGGCTGAGCATCGCCGCGCTGAACGGAACGCTTGCGGGCGGGGCGATGGGCATGGCGCTGGCCTGCGATCTGCGGATCGCCGTGGCGGGGGCAAGGGTCTTCTACCCGGTGATGAAGCTCGGGTTCCTGCCGCAGCCGTCGGACCCGGGGCGGCTTGCGGCCCTTGTCGGGCCCGCGCGGGCAAAGATGATCCTGATGGCGGGCGCCAAGGTCACGGTGGAAGAGGCGCGCGACTGGGGCCTGATCGACCGCGTCGTGGCCCCGGAGGCGCTAACGGACGAGGTCGCCGCTCTGACCGCCGATGTGCTGGCGGCCGATCTGGCGCATATCCGCGCCATCAAGGGCCTGATCTGACCTGATTTTCCGCCGAGAAATCACAACGACTCTCCGGCGAAAATTCGGGCTTGCCGGAATCCGGCCTCTGGATCATCTTGCATCCGAGCCGTGGCGATGGCGTCGCCACAGGGGCACGGCCCCGCTGCTTGCGGTCATCCCGCATCCGTCCTGTACGCCGGGACCTTTCGGGGTCCGGTCAAAGACCCCGTGACGGAGGTCTGACATGAACCTGAAACGCCCGGAATTCTCGGCCGTCCACAACGGGGCCAAGGCCCCGCTGCCCTTCGCGCCCGAGGAATACGAAGACCGTCTTGCCGGTCTGCGCGATATCCTCGAGATGCATTCGCTCGATGCGGTCGTGCTGACGTCGATGCACAACATCGCCTATTACTCGGGGTTTCTCTACTGCTCCTTCGGGCGGCCCTATGCGCTGGTGGTGACGTCCGACCAATGCGTGACGATCAGCGCCGGGATCGACGCGGGCCAGCCCTGGCGGCGCAGCTACGGTGACAGCCTGACCTATACCGACTGGACCCGCGACAACTTCTGGCGCGCGGTGGCCCATGTCACGGGCACCGGCAAGGCGGTCGGGGTCGAGGCGGATCACCTGACCCTTGTGCAGTCGGAGAAGTTCAACGCTTTCCTCAAGGTCAAACGGGGAATGGATATCGCGCCGGCGACCATGCAGCAGCGGATGGTCAAATCGCCCGCCGAGATCGAGCTGATCCGCGCAGGCGCGGCGGTGGCGGACGTCGGCGGCTATGCGATCCGCGACGCGGTGAAGGAAGGGCTGCGCGAGATCGACATCGCCATGGCAGGCCGCGACGCGATGGAGCTTGAGATCGCAAGGCGTTTTCCCGATGCCGAATACCGCGACACGTGGGTATGGTTCCAGTCCGGGCTGAACACGGACGGCGCGCATAATCCGGTGACGGGGCGCAAGCTGAAGCGCGGCGACATCCTCAGCCTGAACTGCTTCCCGATGATCTCGGGCTATTACACCGCGCTGGAACGCACGATGTTCGTGGGCGAGGTCGATGACGCGAGCCTGAAGATATGGGAGGCGAACGTGGCCGCCCATGAATACGGCATGAGCCTTCTCAAGCCGGGCATAAGCTGTGCTGAGGTGACGGCGCGGATCAACGACTTCTTCGCCGAACGCGACCTGCTGCAATACCGGACCTTCGGCTATGGCCATTCCTTCGGCGTGCTGTCGCATTACTACGGGCGCGAAGCCGGGCTGGAGCTGCGCGAGGATATCGACACGGTGCTGGAACCCGGCATGGTCATCAGCATGGAGCCGATGCTGACCCTGCCCGAGGGGATGCCCGGCGCAGGCGGCTACCGCGAGCACGACATCCTCGTGATCGGGGAAGACGGGGGTGAGGACATCACCGGCTATCCCTACGGCCCCGGCTTCAACGTGGTCGGCTGACCGAGAGGGTGGGGGCCTTCGGGCCCCCGCCGCCTCAGACCCGTTTGACCAGCCGGATCAGCACCAGCAGGATCACCGCGCCGAGCGTCGCGCTGATGATCTGGCGGAGCAGGCCGCCGCCCATGCCGACGCCGATCCGCGGCAGCAGCATCCCGGCGATCACCGCGCCGACGATGCCCACGACGATGTTGCCGATCAGGCCGAAGCCGTAGCCCGCGACGATCTTGCCGGCCAGCCAGCCGGCAATCGCGCCGACGATCAACATGATGAGGATGCCCATGATCTGCCTCCGCTTATGGGTTTGGGGCAGGATGCGGCATTCTGGCGGAAACGATAAGGGGAATTTGCTCCGGGCCTGCCTCAGACGCGGATCACATAGTCCTTGCGCGTGGTTTCGATCACCGCCCAGATGCCGGTGAAGCCGGGACGCAGGATGAAGCTGTCGCCCGCCCGCAGCGTGACGGGCGGCTGCCCGTCCTCGGTCAGGATCGAGACGCCGGACAGGATGCGGCAATATTCCCACTCCGTGTAGTTTACCCGCCATGCGCCGGGGGTGGATTGCCAGATCCCGCAGTAAAGCCCGTCGCGTTCCTCGATGTTCCACGTCGTATGGACCGGATCGCCCGATGTGACGCGGGCGGGGTCGGGGTGGCTGACCTCTGGCGGGATTCCGTCAAGGGAAACGGGCAGGAAGTGCGGCATGGTCACGTCCGGGAAGGGGGCGGCCCCGAAGGGCCGCCGGGCAGGATCACTGGTCCCACGAAACGCCGGTCAGGTCGTTCGACTGGTTCGGCGCATTGGCCCAGAGGCCCTGGATATGGGCATTGGCGACGCCCAGCTTCGGATACTGGAACAGGTAGGCGTTCACGTAATCCTTGGCGATCATCGTCTGCGCCTCTTTGAGCATCTTCGCCCGCTCGGCCGGGTCCGAGGTCGCCTGAAGCGTCTGGATCAGGTGCTGGAACTTCGGGTTGTTGTAGCCGAAGTAATAGTCGGGCCGGGCGTAGATATCGATGTCGTTGGCCTCGGTATGGCTGACGATCGTCAGGTCGAAGTCATGCTGCTTGAAGACCTGGCTCAGCCATTGCGCCCATTCCATGTTGGTGATGGTCGCGTCGATGCCGACCGCCTTCAGCTCGTTCTGGATGATCTCGCCCGACCGGCGGGCATAGGACGGCGGCGGCAGCGCAAGGCGCAGCTTGAGCGGCGTCGTCACCCCCGCCTCGGCCAGCAGCTTCTTCGACAGCGCCGGGTCGTAGTTCGACAGGCCGGTGAGATCGACGTAGTTCGGGTCGGTCGGCGGAAAATGAGTGCCGATCGGCGTGCCGTAGCCGAACATCGCCCCGTCGATGATGTCCTTGCGGTTGATCGCATGGGCAATCGCCTCGCGGACGCGGACATCGCTCAGCGGCTTGTTGCGGTTGTTGATGGCCATGATCGTCTCGCCCTGCGTGGTGCCGACGATGACCTTGAACTGCGGGTTCGACTTGAACTGCGCCAGCGTCTCCGGCGCCGGGAAAGCGGGATAGGCGTCGATCGCGCCCGACATCACGGCGGCAAAGGCCGCGTTGGGGTCCGCCACGAACTTGAACGTGGCCTTGGCCAGCGCGGGCTTCTTGCCCCAGTAGCCGGCGTAGCGTTTCAGGTCGATGTGATCGCCCTTCACCCAATCCACGAATTCGAACGGGCCGGTGCCGACGGGATGGGTCTTGTCCTGATCGACCGTCTTGGGCGAGACGATGACGCTGTCGCCAAGCGCCGTCACGAAGATGAAGTTGCCGTCGGGATGCTTGAGGGTAAAGCGGACGGTGGCGGGGTCGATCACGTCCACGCTTTCGATCTCGGCATATTTCGGCTTCTGCGCGTTCGGGCTGTTCGGCCCCCGCGCGCGGTCGAAGCTGAATTTCACGTCCGACGCCGAGAAGGGCGTCCCGTCCTGAAAGGTCACGCCCGTCTGAAGGTGGAAGGTCCAGACCTTGCCGCCATCCGTCACGTCCCAGCTTTTCGCAAGGCCCGGCTTGATCGATCCGTCCTCGACGACGCGGGTCAGCCCTTCGAACACGTTGGCATAGGTGACCTCCTTGATCGCGGCGGCGGCGCCTGCGGTGGGATCAAGGATCGGCGGCTCCAGTTGCATGCCGATGGTGATCGTGTCCTTCACGGCGAGGGCCGTGCCCGCCGACAGCGCGATCGCTGCCGCGGCAAGCATGAGACGTTTGAACATTGAGGCTCTCCCTGGTTCCTGGCCGCCAAGCGGTCGCTTCATGTTCCACGGGATCGGCCTTTCGGGCAAGGGACTCGTCGCGGGCCCGGCCGGCACGATGGGATGGGCCCGTCAACCCTGTGGCGCGAGCAAATCCGCCAGCACCAGCGCCATGACGCGGGACGAGTCCACCATGTCGTCCACCCCCACCCATTCGTCGGGCTGGTGCGCAAGGTAGAGGATGCCGGGCCCGTAGGCGATGCAGTTCTTCAGCTTGCCGATCCGGTCGATGTGTTTCTGGTCGTAGGTCCCGGGCGAGACGACATAATCCGGCCGCCGCGCCAGAACCCGCTCGATCGCGGCAGCGGTGGACCGGACGATGGGGGCGTCCTTGTCGGTCATGCTGGGCTGCACTTCGAAAAGGTCGCGGATCTCATAGCGGAAGGTCGGGCGGCGTGCCCTCACGCGCTCCATCAGGGCGGCGATCTCGCCTTTCACAGCGCCGATATCCTCTTCGACCAGGAAGCGGCGGTCGATCGTGATGGTGCAGCTGTCGGCGACGCAGGGGGCGGGAAGGCCGGTGTAGTCCGCGTCCTGCACCGGCTCGCCGCCGTGGATGGCGTTGACGTTCAGCGTGGAGGACCGCGCCCCCTCCGGCACCACCGGCATCACCGTGGTGCGCCCGGCGAGAAGCGGGTAGAGCACCTCCTCCATCTCGGCCAGCACGGCCCCCATGTGACGGATCGCGCTGTCGCCGAGGAAGGGCATGGAGCCATGCGCGATCCGGCCCTTCGTCTCGATCTCGGCCCACCAGACGCCGCGATGGCCAAGGCAGATGCGGTCCTTGTTCAGCGGCTCGGGGATGATGACATGCTGCACGCGGTCGGGGTCGAAATGACCCTGCTCGGCCAGCCAGGCGACGCCTCCGTAGCCGCCCGATTCCTCGTCCGCGGTGGCCGAGATCTCGATGGCGCCGGCGTAATCGGGGTGGGCGGCGATGAAGGCCTCGGCCGCGATGACGGCGCTGGCGATGCCGCCCTTCATGTCGCAGGCGCCGCGCCCGTAGATGCGCCCGTCCTTCAGTTCGCCGCCAAAGGGATCGGTCGTCCATCCCTCGCCCACCGCGACGACATCGTGGTGGCCGTTGAAATGCACGCAGTCGCCGGGCCGCGCCCCCTCGCGCCGGGCGACAAGGTTCCAGCGCGGATGCCGGTCGCTGTCCGCGATGGCCCCGCTGGCGCGCAGGATGTCGCAGCGAAAGCCAAGCGGGGAGAGCCATTCTGCAAGGTAGTCGCAGATCTCGCGGTAATGCAGCCCCGGAGGGTTCAGCGTGGGAATGCGGATCAGCCCCTGCGTCAGCGCGATCAGGCGGTCGCGGCGTGCGTCGATCTGGCTCATCAGGGCGGCTTGGGGAGCGGTCATGGGGCAAGCGTAATGCGGCTTTTGCGCTCCGGCAACGGGCTTCGCAGGCCCGGCGATTGCCCGACCGGGACCAAGCGTCTAAATAGGAAGCGGGCCGCCGGTGGCCCGCCTTGTGAGGGGTCCGCGATGCGCTGGGTGAAATGGATCTTCTACGCGCTGCTCGCGCTGACCGTCTTCCTGTTCTTCGACTACAACCTGCCCAGCCATTCCGTCGTGCGGATCGTCGCGACCAACACGCAGCGCATGGACCTTGGCTCCAACCGCTTCTTCTTCTCTCCGCCCGCCTCCGGCACGAGCGGCACGAACAAGTCCGGCAGCGGGCGCGACATCAAGTTCATTCAGGCGATCCGCCCGAACGGCCAACCCATCGTCTTTCGCAACGAAGATACCGGCTGGGGCTGGCCGCCCTATTTCAAGTTCGACAGCTTCGATCTCGAGACCGAGGCCAGCAACTACATCTCCCCGCAGGACAAGCCGAAATGGGTGATGGTCACCTATTACGGCTGGCGCAGCCAGTTCCTGACGATCTTCCCCAATGCGGTGGCCTTGTGCGTCGTGGCGGACCCGAAGGCCACGGTGTTCCCCTGGGTGACCGTGATCGTGCTGGGCGGTCTGCTCATGATCCTGCTGTTCCTGCGCCGGGTCTGGGTCCGCTTCCGCCGCCGCCGCATCGCCCCCGTTCTGGAAGAGGTCAGCGACGTGCTGGAAGAGGCCGACAGCCGCGCCCGGGGCTTCTGGCGGCGTATGGGCGGAGGCTGACGCCGGGATCGCCCGCCCGTCTCAGCAGATGCGCGGCAACTGCTCTCCCACCAGCATGTCCACGATGCGGCTGCCGCCAAATGCCGTGCGCAGGGTGACCATCCCGGGATGCGTGCCGACGGCCCGCCCGATGATCGCCGCCCCCCGGCCCGCCTCGGTCGCCTGCATTGCCGCCAGCGCGGCGGTCGCCTGATCTTCGGGGACAAAGGCCACCAGCGTGCCTTCGTTCGCCAGATAGAGCGGATCGAGGCCAAGGATCTCGCAGACCCCGCGCACCTCGTCATGCAGCGGCAGCGCCTCCTCGTCGATCTCGATCCCGACGCACGCGGCAGCGGCCATCTCGTTCAAAGCCGCCGCCAAGCCGCCGCGCGTCGCATCGCGCGCGGCCCGCGTCCCCGGCGCCGCGTCGAGAACCGCCGCCATCAGATGCCAAAGGCTCCGGCAGTCGGATTGCAGGTCGGTGGACAGCGCCAGATCCCCCCGCGCCGCAAGGATCGCCGCTCCGTGGTCCCCCAGTCGCCCGTTCACGATCGCCACGTCGCCGGGCCGGATCAGCCCCGCCGCCATGTCCCGCCCCGGCGGGATCACCCCCACGCCCGAGGTGGTGACGAAGACCTTGTCCGCCGATCCGCGCCCGACGACCTTGGTGTCCCCCGTCACGATCCGCACCCCCGCGGCGGTCGCCTCCCGCGCCATCGAGGCGACGATGCGGCGCAGCAACGCCACCTCGCATCCCTCCTCGATAATGAAGGCCGCCGACAGCCAGAGCGGCCGCGCGCCCCCCACGGCAAGGTCGTTCACCGTTCCGCAGACCGCGATCTTGCCGATATCGCCGCCGGGAAATTCAACCGGCGTCACCACGAAACTGTCGGTGGTAAAGGCCAGCCGCGCACCGCGCTCGGCAAGGGCTTCATTCGTCAGCCGCGCCTGATCTTCCATCCCGGGCGGATCGAACACGGCGGTGAAGACCTCTTCGATCAGGTCCCGCATCGCCTTTCCGCCGCCGCCATGGGCCAGCGTCACATGAGTGTCGCGCAGCGCCATCGGTCCTCCTGCCTGCTCATTTTCTGTCCCGAAATATCCCGGGGGGTCACAGGGGGGCAGCGCCCCCCTCTACTCCGCTGCCGCCCGCACCCCGCCATACTGCCAATAGGCCGCGCAGGCCCCCTCGGACGACACCATCAGCGCGCCCAGCGGCGTCTCGGGGGTGCAGCCCTTGCCGATGTGCGGGCAGGCCGGGGGCTTGATCCGCCCGGTCATCACCGCCCCGCAGGCGCAGCCTTCGGGTTCGGCCACATGCCTTGGCCCCGCCGCATAACCGATGCCGAATTTCTCCTCGGCATCGAAGGCCGCGTATTTCGCCCGGATCCGCAGGCCCGAGGCGTCGATTTCCCCCAGCCCCCGCCATTCGAAGGATGGACGGCGTTCATAGACATCCGCGATGGCGGCAAGGCTCACGGGGTTGCCATGTTCCGGCACCACGCGGGCATACTGGTTTTCGACCTCCGCCCGGCCGTCCTCGATCTGGCGCAGCACCATCAGCACGGATTGCAGAAGGTCCAGCGGCTCGAAGCCCGCCACCACGATGGGCTTGCGGTAGTCGCGGGCGATGAAGTCGTAGGGATGGGTGCCGATCACCATCGACACATGCCCCGGCCCGATGAAGCCATCGAGCGTCATGTGGGGATCGTCCAGCAGCGCCCTGATCGGCTCGGGCACCGTGATGTGGTTGCAGAAGACCGAGAAATTCGTCAGCCCCTCGCGCGCGGCGGCCTGGATCGACAGCGCGGTCGAGGGGGTCGTCGTCTCGAAGCCCAGCCCGAAGAACACCACTTCGCGCCCCGGGCTGCGCCGGGCGAGGTCCAGCGCGTCGAGCGGCGAATAGACCATGCGGATATCCGCGCCCGCCGCCTTCGCCTGCACAAGCGAGCGTTTCGTGCCGGGCACCCGCATCGCGTCGCCGAAGGTGGTAAAGATCACCTCCGGCCGCTCGGCGATCTCGACGCATTCGTCCACCCGGCTCATCGGCAGCACGCAGACCGGGCAGCCCGGGCCGTGGATGAACTCCACCCCCTCGTGCACCAGCTTGTCGAGCCCGTAGCGGAAGATCGCATGCGTGTGGCCGCCGCAGATTTCCATGATGTGCACGGGTCTCTCGCGGGTGGCGCCTATGGAGTCGGCCGCCCGGGCGATGGCGGCAAGGATCGCCTTTGCCGCCTTGGGGTCGCGGAATTCGCTCGCGTATTTCACGACTTGCCCTCCAGCGCCCTTTGCCCCTCGGCCATCGCCTCCAGGGCTTCCTGCGCTTCGCCCAGATCGCGCAGCGCCTCCAGCGTCTTCGCGGCCTCGTCCGCGTCGATCCGGCTCATGGCAAACCCCACGTGGATCAGCGTCCAGCAGCCAATCAGGTTTTCCAGCCGCCCGTCGGCGATGCAGGCCACGTTCACCGCCCGCCGCACGCCCGAGACATCGGCCAGCGCCATCAGCCGTTCCGCATCAGTGATGGCCACGATCTGGCCGGGGATCCCAAGGCACATCTCAACCGGCCTTCGCAAGCGTCTTGGCCGCGTGCCGGGATTTCAGCCAGCGGACCCACGCCTCCATCCCTTCGCCGGTGCGCGCCGAGACGCGCAGGATCTCGATCAGCGGGTTCACCCGGCGCAGGTTCGCCTCGTAAGCGTCGAGATCGGCATCCGTATAGGGCGCCAGGTCCACCTTGTTGAGGATGGCCAGCTTCGCGGCGGTGAACATGTCGGGGTATTTCAGCGGCTTGTCCTCGCCCTCCGTCACCGAAAGGATCGCGACCTTGGCGTCCTCGCCCAGATCGAAGGCGGCGGGGCAGACGAGGTTGCCGACATTCTCGATGAAAAGGAAACTGCCGGGCTTGAGGTTCAGATGATCCATCGCGTGGCCGACCATGTGGCCGTCCAGATGACAGCCCTTGCCGGTGTTCACCTGCACCGCCGGGGCGCCGGTGGCGCGGATGCGGTCGGCGTCGTTCTCGGTCTGCTGGTCGCCCTCGATCACGGCCAGCGGACTGTCGCCCATCATCCCGATCGTCTTCACCAGAAGCGTTGTCTTCCCCGAACCAGGCGACGACACGAGGTTGACCGCATAGGCCCCAAGCGCGCGCAACACCCGGCGATTGCCAAGCGCATGGGCGTCGTTCTTGGCAAGGATGTCGGTCTCGATCTCGATCAGCCGGGCCTGGCTCATGTCCCCGACGGACACGCCCGCCGCCCCGGTGCCGAAATGCAGATGCGCGTGGGAATGGCCATGATGGTGGTGATCGTGACCGTGTTCATGCCCCGGGCCTGCCAACCGGTCCTCCCCGCAACCGCAAACCGTGCACATCAGACCACCTCCATATCCTTGACCCGCATCTCGTCGCCCGCCACGGGCACCAGCCTGCCGCCGCCGCACAGCGGGCAGGGGTCGAGCCGGTCGGCTATCTCGACCTCTGTCGAACAGTCGCAGCACATGGCCCGCCCCGGCAGGTCGATCATCTCCAGTATCGCGCCTTCGGCCGGGCCGCCTCGCATGACCACGTCGAAACAGAAGGCCAGCGCTTCCTTCTCCACCCCGGCGAACCGCCCGATCTCCAGCCGCAGCACCCGAACGGCGCTGAAGCCATGGGCCTTGGCCTGATCGTCCACGATCTGCCGGATTCCCTCTGCCAGAGACATTTCATGCATCGCGGGCCTCGCTTTCCATGACCTGAGTCAAGGAAACCGGCAGGCAGGGATCAAGGATTTCGATCAACAGGGCGGAAAGATCGGCCTTTGCCGGGGGGAGGGAGGCAAAACTTTGCGTGAGCATCCCCCCCGGTGCCAGCAGGTGATCGGTCGGCGTGACGCGTCTGAAGGCCGCGACGCACCCATCCTCCGCCCGCGCCTTCACCGCGTATTGCCCCCGCGCGGCCGGCGTTACGACGGTGCCGTCGGTCAGGATGCGGGGGGCGGGAAGCGCCCTGTCGAGGCAGGCGCTGGCATCCCGGACCCGCGCCGCCGTCCGCCAGAGCGGGCCCCGGCCATGGGTCGCGGCAAGCCGATCCAGCACCGGATGCCCGGCATGGCGCAGTGCGCATGAGTTCTCGCGGGCGATGGGCGCAAGGGCTGTCGCCTCGGTCACATCCGGCAAATCGGCCACCGCCTCGCCCGGCCTGAACCTGTCGCATAGGGCGGACAGGACCGGGGCCACGCCCTCACCAGCCGCCAGCCAACGGTCGAAGGCGGCGGGCGTTTCGGGAAAGCGGCCAGTGGCACCGAAAAGCGACCCAGCCTCCGTCCCCTTCGCCGGGAAGGGCCGCGGCGACAGGCCCAGAAGCTGCGGCAGCGTCAGGAACAGCTTCACCATGTGATCGCGCAGCACCTCGGCCTCCAGCCGCAGGGCATCGTCCGGGGCGGGCAGGCCAAGCGCGAGATGCGCCGCCGTCGCCTGGGCCGCGCGGCACAGGTTGAAAAGACGCGGCATCAGCGCCGCCGCCTCGGCCACCGGCTTGCCGATCAGCAACCGGTCGAGCGGGAGGGGATCGCCGGGCACCACCTTGGCCGCGATGCCATCGCCCCTCGGCGTCAGGCGGATGGTGACCCCGCCGATCATGGCGGCCCCTCCGCCGTCAGCCGGGCTGCCGCGACCAGCGCCTGCCCAAGCGCCAGCCCGCCGTCGTTCGCGGGCACCCGATGGTGGACCAGAACCCTCAGCCCCTCGAGATCGCGCAGGCACAGGGCAAGGAGGCGCGCGTTCTGGAAGCATCCCCCCGACAGCGCCACCGCCTGCGCCCGACCGCTCTCGACCAGCGCCCGCGCCCGGATGCAGAAGGCGCGCGCCAACCCGGCCTGAAACGCGGCCGCGATCTCGGCGCGGTCCCGACCCGTTGCGAGATCGGCCACCAGCGCCCGGATCATCGGCGCGGGGTCGATGCGCGGACCGTCCGCGCCGAAGGCATAGGGCGCGGCCTCGATCTCGTCCGCCAGCGCCTCCACCGCCATCCCGGCCTCGCCTTCGAAGCCTTGCGCGCCCTCGACCAGACCAAGTGCCGCCGCCACCGCATCGAAAAGCCGCCCGGCAGAGGACGACAGTGGCGCGTTCACGCCCGCCCGCATCGCCTGCAGCAGCAGCGCGACTGGCTTCCCGGGCAAGAGCGTGTCCGCCGCAACCTCCGCCGCGTCCAGCCGGGCCAGCAGGTTCCGCCACGGCTCCCGGTTCGCCGCATCGCCGCCGGGCAGGGCGGCGGGCGTCAGGTGGGCGATGCGCTCGGCTTCAAGGTAATCGCCCAGCAGCACCTCGCCGCCCCAGATCGTGCCGTCCGTCCCAAGGCCCAACCCGTCCAGCACGATCCCGGCGACTTTCCCGCCGTCGCGGGGCCAGCCCGCATCGGCCATCGCGGCGGCAAGATGCGCGTGGTGGTGCTGCACCTCGACCAGCGGCAGACCTTCCGCCGCCGCCCGGGCATGGGCGTGCAGCGTGGAGCGATAGTCGGGATGCAGGTCGCAGGCCAAGGCCTGTGGATGGTGATCGAAGACCGCGGCATAATCCGCCTCGGCCCGCAGGAACTCGGCCCATGTCAGCGGCTCGTCCAGATCGCCGAGGTGGTGGGACAGAAGCGCCCGCCCGCCCTTGATCAGGCACAGCGCCCCCTTCATCTGCCCGCCCACCGCCAGCACCGGCGGGGCGTCTGCGAACCCCTGCGGCAGCGCCAGCGTCTCCGGCACCCGACCGCGGCCGCGTCGCAGGATCATCGGGCCGGAGGGCAGCAGCCGCTCCACCCCGTCGTCCAGCCGCCGCAGGATATCGCGGTCATGCATCAGGAAGGCGTCTGCGAAGCCCGACAGCTTCCTGCGCGCCGCGTCGTTGCCGATCACCTGCGGTTCACCCGACAGGTTGCCCGATGTCATGACAAGTGGCCCGCCGAAGGCATCCAGCAGCAGGTGATGCAGCGGCGTGTAAGGAAGCATCCATCCGAGCCATCTCTGCCCCGGCGCGACCGTATCGGGCAGGGCCTCCCCGGACCGCCGCAAAAGCAGGATCGGCGCCGCCGGATCGGCAAGCCGCGCGGCATCGGCCTCGCTCACCGCAGCGTGGGTCCGGATCATGCCAAGCGTCCCCATCAGCGCGAGCGGTTTGCGGGGCCGCCGCTTCCGCGCCCGAAGCCGGTCGATGGCCGTGCCGTTTCGCGCGTCGCAGGCAAGGTGAAACCCGCCCAGACCCTTGATCGCCACGATCTCTCCCGCCCGGAGCCGCGCGGAGGCCAAGGCGATGGCGTCGCCCGCGATCTCCGTCCCGCCCGCCTCCAGCCACAGCCGGGGGCCGCAGACGCGGCAGGCGATCGGCTGGGCATGAAAGCGCCGGTCGGCCGGGTCTTCGTAGTCCGCGCGACACGCCGGGCACATGGCAAACGGGGCCATCGCCGTCCGCGCCCGGTCGTAGGGCAGGGACCGCACGATGGTGAAGCGCGGCCCGCAATGGGTGCAGTTGGTGAAGGCATAACCGAACCGCCGTTCGGCCGGATTGCGGATCTCCGCCGCGCAGGCCGGACAGGTTGCGGCATCCGGCGCGATCCGCGTCTCGGCCCCCGCGCCGCGCGAGGCCGCGATGCGGAAGCCGTCTGGCGTAGCCGCGAACTCATGCGCCGTGCTCTCGACCGCCTCCACCCGCGCCAGCGGCGGCGCCTCGCGCAAAAGTCCGGTCTCGAACCGGTCCAGATGCTCTCCGACCGCGAAGATCAGCACGCCTTCGGGATCGTTCAGCACCTCCCCCGAAATGCCCATCCGGTGCGCCAGTTGCCAGACGAAGGGCCGAAAGCCCACGCCCTGCACCTGCCCCCTGACCCGGATGCGGCGCCCGGCCGTCATGACTCCGCCTTTCCTTTCACTTTGGCCCAAATATCCTCGGGGGGCGCTGGGGGCAGACAGCCCCCCGCTTCCGCCCCGTCAGCCCTCCCCGGCGAGGTCGGACAGGATCGGACAGTCGGGCCGGTGATCTCCCGCGCAATGATGCACCAGCGAGGCCAGCGTGTCCCGCATCCCCTGCAACTCCACGATCTTCGCGTCGATCGCGTCCAGATGCTTCTGCGCCAGCGCCTTCACATCGGCCGAGGCGCGGCTGCGGTCTTCCCACAGCGCCAGCAACATGCGGCATTCCTCGATGGAAAACCCCAGCGACCGGGCCCGCCCGAGAAAGGCCAGCTTGTGCAGATCGGCCTCGGCGAAGTCGCGGTAGCCGTTGTCGCGCCGGGCCGGGCGGATCAGGCCGATATCCTCGTAATACCGGATCGTCTTCGCCGGCAGGCCGGATCGTTCGGCGACGGTGGCGATGTTCATGCGGCCCTCCCGAAGCGGCGCAGGCGCAGGGCGTTGGTGACGACGATAACCGATGACGCGGCCATCGCCCCCGCGGCCAGCATGGGCGAAAGCAGCATCCCGTTCAACGGGAACAGCACCCCGGCCGCGACCGGCACCAGCAGCACGTTGTAGCCGAAGGCCCAGACGAGGTTCTGGCGGATGTTGCGCATCACGGCCCGCGACAGGCGCAGGGCGGTGGCCACCCCCGCTGGGTCGCCCGACATCAGCACGAGGTCCGCCGTCTCGATGGCGACGTCGGTGCCGGTGCCGATGGCGATGCCCACGTCCGCCGCCGCCAGCGCCGGGGCGTCGTTGATCCCGTCGCCGACGAAGGCCACCGCGCCGGCCGTGCGCCGCAGGTCCTCCACCGCCGCGACCTTGCCCTCGGGCAGAACCTCGGCCACGACATGGTCGATGCCAAGCGCCGCGGCGATCCGTTCAGCCGTGGCCCGCGTGTCGCCCGAGATCATGGCCGTCTTCACGCCTGCGGCATGCAGGTCGGAAACGACCTTCTGCGCGCTGGCCTTGATCGGATCGCTGACGGCCAGCACGGCGGTCAGCGTGCCCTCGACAGCGACAAGAACCGGCGTCTTGCCCTCGCCTGCGAGCCGGGCGGCGACTTCGGTCAGGTGCCCCTCGGCCACGCCTTCGGCCGCCATCAGCTTCGCGGTGCCGACGGCAAGGCGCTTGCCCTCCACCATTGCGATCAGCCCCAGACCGGGTTTCGCGGTGACGTCGGACGCGCCCGGGATGGTCAGCTCCCGCCCCTCGGCCTCGGCAAGGATGGCGCGGGCGATCGGGTGTTCGGACCGCGCCTCCGCCGCGGCGATCAGCGCGAGCGTGGCGTTGAGGTCGGCGCCGGGCGTGACGGTCAGTTCCGTCAGCCGGGGATGGCCCTCGGTCAGCGTGCCGGTCTTGTCGAAGGCCACCACGCGGGCGGTTTCAAGCCTTTGGAGCGCGTCGCCCTTGCGGAACAGCAGGCCAAGTTCCGCCCCGCGCCCGGTGCCGACCATGATCGACGTCGGCGTGGCAAGGCCCATGGCGCAGGGGCAGGCGATGATGAGGACCGATACCCCCGCGACCAGCGCATGGCCCAGCACCGGCGCCGGGCCGAAGACCAGCCAGACCAGCACCGTCAGCAGCGCCACGGCCATGACCGCGGGCACGAACCACAGTGTCACCCGGTCCACCAGAGCCTGGATCGGAAGCTTGCCGCCCTGTGCTGCGGCGACCATCCGGATGATGCGACTGAGCGTCGCGTCGTCGCCCGTCCGGGTCACGCGCAGCGCCAGCGCGCCCGCCCCGTTCACCGTGCCGCCGATCGCCTCGTCCCCCGGTCCGGTTTCCACCGGGTCGGCTTCGCCGGTCAGCATCGAACGGTCGATCCAGGATGTGCCCTCGATCACCTCGCCATCGGCGGCGATGCGTTCGCCGGGGCGCACCTCGATCACGTCGCCAAGGCGCAACTCTTCCACCGGCAGGTCAAGAACGGTGCCGCCGCGCCGGGTGTGTGCAACGTCCGGGGCAAGGCTGACGAGCTTGGCGATGGCTTGCCCCGCCTGCCCTTTCGCGCGCGCCTCGAGCATCCGTCCCAGCAGGATCAGGGTGACGATGACGGCGGCGGCTTCGAAATAGATATGGTTGGCGCCGGGCGGCAGGACGCCGGGCGCGAAGGTCGCGACCGTCGAATAGGCCCAGGCCGCGGAGGCGCCGAGCGCGACGAGCGAGTTCATGTCCGGCGCGCCACGCACCAGCATGGGGAAGCCATGGCGCAGGAACAGCCGGCCGGGGCCGATCAGGACGGCGGTGGTCAGCAGGAACTGGAAGATGCGGTTGGCCTCTTCCCCCACGGTGCGGTCGATCAGCCCCTGCACGCCCGGCACCACGTGGGCGCCCATCGCCAAGAGAAAGACCGGCAGCGTCAGCGCCGCCGACAGGATCAGGCTGCGGCGAAGCCGGGCGGCCTCTGCGTCGTGTTTCTGGCTGGCGGTCACGGTCTCCTTGTGCTGCGGGGCCGCGTCATAGCCCGCGCGCTTCACCACGGCGGCCAGTTCCCCCGGCGTGACCGAGCCTGCTAGGTGGTGGACGACCGCGCTGCCGGTGGCAAGGTTCACCTCTGCCCCGGTCACCCCGGGCCAGGCCTTCAGCGCGCGCTCGATCCGGCCGACGCAGGAGGCGCAGGTCATCCCCTCGACCGTAAGCGCGGTGTCGGTCTCGCCGATCCCGTAGCCCGCCTTCGTCACCGCCGCGGCCAGTGCCGCGGGATCGGCCTTTTCGTCGAATTCGGCGCTGAGCGTCTTCATGGCAAGGTTGACCGAGGCCGCCTTGACCCCCGGCACGGCCTTGACCGCGCGTTCGACCCGGCCCGCACAGGACGCGCAGGTCATGCCCTCGACTTCCAGCGTTGCGGTTTGTGTCATCTGATCCCCCTTTCCGGGTGCCTTGGGGGATAGATAGGGTCTCCAGTAACTGGAAGGTCAAGGCCGGCTGACGGCACGTGACGCCGCAGGGGGTTTTCACGGTGGCGGCTTTGGGGTTCTCTGGCGCCACAGGACAGGAGCCCCCATGAACACCCGCGCCATTCTCGACAAGCTCATCGCCTTCCCGACCGTGAGCAGCGAGCCGAACATCGACCTCATGCAATGGGTCAGCAATCTCTTGGCCGGGGCGGGGGTGTCGTCCGTCCTGATCCCGGACGCCACGGGCAAGAAGGCCAACCTTTATGCGACCGTCGGCCCGGAAGGTGTGCCGGGCGTGATGCTGTCAGGGCACACGGACGTTGTCCCGGTCGAAGGGCAGGACTGGACGAAGCCGCCGTTCCGCCTGACAGATGAGGGAGGGCGCCTTTACGGGCGCGGCACGACTGACATGAAGGGCTTCGTCGCCTCGGCCCTGTCCGCGACACTGCGGGCGGCAGATCGCGATCTGAAGGTGCCGCTGCATCTGGCGCTCAGCCATGACGAGGAGGTCGGCTGCCTTGGTGTCCGGTCGCTCATCGCGATGCTGGAGGATGCGCCGATCCGGCCCGCCATGTGCATCGTGGGCGAGCCGACGGCGATGCAGGTGGCGACGGGGAACAAGGGCAAGGTGGCGCTGCGCGCGACCTGCACCGGGCGCGAGGGGCATTCGGCGCTGGCCCCCCTTGCGCTGAACGCGCTGCATCTGGCGGCGGATTTCCTGAATGCGATCCGGGCCCTTCAGGCCGAGATTGCCGACAGCGGGCAGCACGACGGCGATTACGACGTGCCCTATACCACCATTCACGCGGGCAAGATGCAGGGCGGGGTGCAGGTGAACATCGTGCCCAACACCTGCGTGATCGACTTCGAGATCCGCAGCCTTGCCGAGGACGATCCCGACGCGCTGATCGCCCGGCTGCGCGAGGCGGCGGAGGCCATCGTAGCCCCGCTGCGCGCCGACTTCCCCGAGGCGGCGATCAAGGTCGAGCGGCTCTGGGATTATCCCGGGCTGGGCACGCCGACCGACGCGGGCGTGGTGAATTTCGTGAAGGGTCTGACCGGGGCCAATGGCACGATGAAGGTGGCCTTCGGCACCGAGGGCGGTCTTTTCTCGCAGGCGCTTGGCATTCCCACGGTGATCTGCGGGCCGGGGTCGATGGCGCAGGGCCACAAGCCGGACGAATACGTGAGCCACGAACAGCTCGCGCGCTGCGACGCGATGATGGACGCGCTGATCGAGCGGCTGGCGGCGGGGCTCTAGCCGATTTTTCGACGAAAAATCGGGGCACGCGGGGCGGTCTGCGACAACACATATCACATTCTGCATATTGAATGTAAATCCGGTCTGGTCTATGTGAGGGGCAATGCGCCGCATCCCGCGGCGAAAGCAAAGGATGCCGAGATGACCCTTGACCGTGCCGTTCTGTTCTTCGCCGGTGTGATGATCCTGCTCAGCCTCGTGCTGACGCTGTGGGTGTCGCATCTGTGGATCTGGTTCACCGTCTTCATCGCCCTGAACCTGATGCAATCGGCGATCACCGGCTTTTGCCCGGCGGCGCTGATCTTCAAGCTGTTCGGCGTGAAAGAAGGCTGCGCCTTCAAGTAAGGCATCGGGCGCGCGCGCCCCTGCCTCAGGGCAAGGCTGCCGTCTGGAACAGGCGCACCTTCAAACCGCCATGCGGGATCGGCGGTCCCGGTGGCAGGAACGGCAGGCCCGTGGCGCGGGCCAGTTGCGGCTCTGACGTGACGATGCCGACGCGCCAGCCCGAGAAGCGCTCCAACAGCACGCGGCCAAGGCTTGCGTGCAGGCCGAAGAGCGGCTTTTTCTCGCCGATCCGCGCACCGTAGGGCGGATTGACGATGACGAGGCCGGGCGGGCCTTCCGGGCGTTCAAGGTCGGACACCGGGCGGCAGGCGAAGCGGGTCACGCCCGCGACGCCCGCCCGTTCGGCGTTCTGGCCGGCCATGCGCACCGCGCCCTGATCGCGGTCGGAGCCATGGAAGGCCAGGTCGGTTGGCCTTGGCGTCGTCTTCCGCAGCGCGGCGACGGCCCCGGCATCCAGGCTGGCCAGATCTTCGAAGGCAAAGGCGCGGTCGCGGCCGGGGGGCAGGGCCATGGCGATCTCGGCCGCCTCGATCACGAAGGTGCCGGACCCGCACATCGGGTCCAGCACCGGCTCCGCCCCCGTATATCCGCATTGGCGCAGGAAAAGCGCGGCCAGAGTCTCGCGCATCGGGGCCTTGCCCACGGCCTGCTTGTGGCCGCGCTTGTGCAGCGGCTCCCCCGAGGTGTCGAGGCTGATGGTCACCAGATCATCCTCGATCCGGGCCATGATCCGCAGGGGCGCATCGGCGGCGATGGTCGCCCCGGCTTCTTCCTTGAGCGCGGTCTCGATCCGCTGGGTGGCGGCCCCGGCATGGTAGATGCGCGACCGGTGGCACGTGGTTTCCACCTTCATCACCGCCCCGGGGCGCAGCGTCTCGGCCCAGGGAAACTTCCGCGCGCGTTTGTCGAGCTGTGCCAGATGCATGGCCCGGAACGACCCGATCCGCACCAGCACGCGTGACGCCCCTCGCAGCATGATGTTCGCCCGCCAGACCTCGGGCCAGCCGCCGCGAATGGTGACGCCGCCGGGCTGCACCGTGGGATCGGCAAAGCCTGCCGCGCGGGCCTCGTCCGCAAGCGTGGGTTCCATCCCCGGCAGGGTGGCAAGAAAGATCTCGAATTCGGGCGTATCGGTCATCGGGCGGGCATAGCAGGTTCGGGCGGCGGGGAAAGCGGTTTTGCGGCCTAGCGCAGGGATCGACCCTTGACGATGGCATCGGGGCCGAATTTCGCGCGGATTGCGTCGGTGGCGCGTTCGGCACCCGCGCGACGGGCGGCGGCGGGGTCCAGAAGGTCCGGCGTCCGGTCGGCCATGTCGGCGGGGCACAGGTCCGACAGGCCCACGCCGATCAGCCGGAAGGGGCCCGGTTCCTCGACATGATCCAGAAGCTGTCGCGCCGCACGATAGAGCGTGTCGGCCATCTGGCTTGGCTCGCGCAGCGACTGCCGCCGGGTGAGCAGGCTGAAGTTCGCCCGCCGCAGTTTCAGCGTGACCGTGCGCCCGGCCAGATCGCGGGCCTTGGCGCGGGCCGAGACCTGTTCGGCCAGCCGCCACAGGTGCCCGTCCAGCAATTCGCGGTCGGCGGTGTCTTCGTTGAACGTGGTTTCCTTCGAGATCGACTTGATCGGCGCATGGGCGGACACACGGCGGTTGTCCTGCCCCCGCGCAAGGTGCCAGAGACGCTCGCCCATCTGGCCGAAGCGCTGGCCCAAATCCTTGCGGTCCCACCGCAGCAGGTCCGACACGGTACGGATGCCGGCCCCTTCCAGCGCGGCCTGCCCGGCGGCGCCGACGCCCCAGATGATGCGGACGGGCTTGCCCTTCAGGAAGGCCTCCGTCTCGGCCCTGCCGATCACCGAAAACCCGCGCGGCTTGTCGAGGTCCGAGGCGATCTTGGCAAGAAACTTGTTGTGGCTGAGCCCGACGGAGGCGGTGACGCCGACCTCATCCTCGATCCGTTTCAGAAGGCGGGCCAGAAGGACGGCTGGCGGCGCGCCGTGCAGCCGGGTGGTGCCGGTAAGGTCAAGGAAGGCCTCGTCGAGCGACAGCGGCTCGACCGAGGGGGTCAGCGCCTCGAACAGGTCGCGGATCCTGCGCGAGGCCTTGGCGTAAACCTCCATGCGGGGGCGGAGTACCACCGCGTCGGGGCAAAGCTTCAGCGCCTGGAACATCGGCATGGCCGATCGCACGCCGCGGATGCGGGCGATGTAGCAGCAGGTCGAGACGACGCCGCGCTGCCCGCCGCCGACGATCACCGGCGTGTCGCGCAAGGCGGGATCGTCGCGCTTTTCGACCGAGGCATAGAAGGCGTCGCAGTCGATATGCGCGATCGAGAGGTCGAACAGCTCGGGATGCGCGATTATGCGCGGGCTGCGGCAGGCGGGGCAGCGCGCGGGGGCCGGGTCGGGCCGGGTCGTCAGGCAATCGCGGCAGAGGGCGGGCATGGTGGCGCCATCATAGCGGAGGCCGAAGCCCGGAAACAGCGGGGCGATTGTTTCCACATCTCATTCAATGCGCCCCTCAAATTGTTCCCAAAATGAACACAATCCAGCCCTTCGGGCGTCATTGAGCATCAGCATGGTTCCTTCATGCGGATTGAACGCGATATTCGCCCCAGATGCCTTCATGCGGTGATGCGCCTTCTGGGACAATGGCTGGGTTGGACCCTGATTCCCCTGCTGATGACGCTCGCGCCCGCGGCGCGGGCCGCGACCGTGACGCTTGACTTGACGGCGCTGGGCAACCTGACCCTTGCGGCGGGGCAGTCGCAGACCTTCACGCTGGGCGGATCGACGACCACCGTCAACGGCGTGACCACGACGACCAGCGCGCTGACGGTGACGGTATTGGCCATGACCTATGCGGGCCGGGCGATCCCCACGACGACGACGGGCGGCCAGACCACGATCGGCACGCTGACCACCTCGGGGGCCGGGCAGAACACCTATCAGAGCGCGCTGAACTTCTCGGCTTCGGGCGCGGGCGTGACCAACAGCCTCGAGGGGACGCGCCGTGGCGTGCCACGTGACAATCCGGCGGTGGATGCTGGCGGCGGGAAAACCGATTTCATCGAGATCCTGCTTTCCAGCGCGGCCACGCTCGATGCGGCGACCTTCGTCGATCAGAACGTCCGCTTCGGCGTCGGGCGCAGCAGCCTTGTCTGGGCCTCGGACACGACGGGCACCGGTTCGATCAGCACGGGGGACGCGATCAGCGCGGCGACGTCGCTTGCCTCTGCCAGCTTCGGCGGCGCGGCAAGCGATGCTTTCATGATCGCGGCCTCGGGCGGCGGATCGCGGTTCAACATCTCTACCATGACGCTGAGCTATACCCCCACGGTGACGACCACGGTCGCGGCCGCGGCGCTGACCGCGCCGTCCCCGGTTCCGCTGCCGGCATCCGCGCCGCTGCTCCTCGCGGCGCTTGGCGGGCTGGCCTTCCTGCGGCGCCGCTGAGGCGCGACATCGTCATATGACCGTGTTACCTTCGCGCCGTATCGGTGCGGAAGGTCTGTCCGGGGGAGGCATGCATGAACGGTGAAGGTCTGGTGGGGGGCAGCGGCGTGACGCTGGCGCTGGCGGCGTTGGTCATCCTGACCGTCTATCTTGCGGTGCGCATCGTGCCGCAGTCGCAGAAATACGTGGTCGAGCGTTTCGGCCGGCTGAGGGTCGTGCTTGGACCAGGCATCAATTTCATCGTGCCCTACATCGACCGGGTCGCCCACAAGATCTCGATCCTCGAACGGCAGTTGCCGAATGCGATGCAGGACGCCATCACCGCAGACAACGTGCTGGTGAAGGTGGAAACCTCGGTCTTCTACCGCATCACGGAACCGGAAAAGACCGTTTACCGCATCCGCGACGTGGACGCGGCGATTGCCACGACGGTCGCCGGGATCGTCCGCAGCGAGATCGGCAAGATGGAGCTGGATCACGTCCAGTCGAACCGAAACGAACTGGTGACCAAGATCCGCGAGGCGGTCGCGGCGCTGGTGGACGATTGGGGGATCGAGGTGACGCGGGCCGAGATCCTTGACGTGAACCTCGATGAGGCGACGCGCGCCGCGATGCTTCAGCAGCTCAATGCCGAACGCGCGCGGCGGGCGCAGGTGACCGAAGCCGAGGGCAAGAAACGCGCGGTGGAGCTGTCGGCCGAGGCCGAGCTTTACGCCGCCGAGCAGAAGGCCAAGGCGAGGCGCATCACGGCGGATGCGGAGGCCTATGCCACCAGCGTCGTCGCGCAGGCGATCAAGGAGAACGGGATCGAAGCGGCGCAGTATCAGGTCGCGCTGAAGCAGGTCGAGGCGCTGACCGCTGTCGGATCGGGGCCGGGCAAGCAGGTGGTGATCGTGCCCGCGCAGGCGATCGAGGCGTTTGGCGATGCATTCAAGATGCTGAAGGGCAAGGCCTGATGTCCGTCTGGTGGATCTGGGTGATCGCAGGCTGCGCCCTTGGGATTCTGGAAATCCTCGCGCCGGCCTTTGTCTTTCTGGGCTTCGCCATCGGCGCGGTTCTGACCGGGCTGATCGAATGGCTGGGCATTCCGCCCGCCGACTGGATGGCCGGGTCATGGCCGCGGCATCTGCTGGTCTTCGCCGTCCTGTCGCTTGTCGCATGGGTTGTCTTGCGCGCCGTCTTCGGGCTTAAACGCGGGCAGGTGAAGGTCTGGAACCATGACATCAATGACAACTGATCGGCGTTACCGGCTTTGGCAGAATCCGGGCTGGGGCTCGGCCATCGTGGAGGCGCAACTTGCGCTTTACGGGCTGCCTTACGAGCTCGTGACGGGGGGCGACATCTATCACGATGGCGCCGCACGGGCGCAGGTGGCGCAGCTCAATCCGGCGGGGCAGATCCCCACGCTGGAACTGCCGTCTGGCGAGGTCGTGACGGAAACCGCGGCGATGACGCTTCTGCTGGCCGAGGTAACTGGGCGCGACGATCTGGTGCCCGCCCCCGGTGCGGACGAGCGGGCGGCCTTCCTGCGCTGGCTGGTGTTTCTGGTCGCGTCGGTCTATCCGGCCGGCAGCTATGCGGATGCGGCGGAGCGGCTGGTTCCCGATCCGGCCGCGGTGCCGGAATACCGTCGCCGGGTCGTGGCCAAGCGCGGAGACCTTTGGCGTCTGGTCGAGGCCGAGGCGGCCCGGCGCGGCGGCGAATGGGTGCTGGGCGGGCGGTTCAGCGCGCTTGACCTTTACGTCGCGGTGATGACGCATTGGCAGCCGGGCCCGGCCTGGTTCGCCGCAGAGACCCCCCACCTTGCGGCCATCGCGGCGCGGGTCGCGGCCCGGCCCGATCTCGCCGCTGTCTTTGCCCGCAACTGGCCGTGAGCTTTTCCGGGGCAAAGGTCGCCCTGTTGAACGGCGACCGGGTCCTGACCATCCTGCGTGACGACGTTCCCTCGATCCCATGGCCCGGCCACTGGGACCTTCCCGGCGGCGGGCGCGAGGGCCGTGAGACGCCCGAGGCCTGCGTGCTGCGCGAGGTGGCGGAGGAACTGGGGCTGTTTCTGCCGCCCGAACGCCTGTTGTGGCGACGCTGCTTCGCTTCGGCGCTCGATCCCGGTCTGCTGGGGTGGTTCTTCGCAGGCCGGATCACGGCGGACGAACTGGCACAGGTGCGGTTCGGAAACGAGGGTCAGGGCTGGCAGATGATGCCGGTGGCCGGATTTCTGGCCCATCCGAAGGCGGTGGGTTTCCTGCAGGATCGGCTTGCGCTCTGCCTGCGGGAGATGGGCTGAGTCCCGGGCGCCCCTGCCGGTCAACGCGCCATGACGGCACGCATCGGATTGCGCAGGATCGCGCCGCGCGGGCCAACTCTGGCCAAGCTCTGGTTGGCGGATCGGCTGGTCCGTGCCGGGATTTTGGCCCCCTCTTGCGGCGATGGCGGGTCTTCCCAGTTTGAGGGCAGGCAGTCCTCAGGAGGAAGGAGAGACCCATGCCGAACGTGCAAACCCCTCATCACGGACCGGGCCACGGCTGGCTTGGACAGAACAACGGCCCGCTCATCATCGTGGCGGTGCTGGCGGTCATCCTCGCGCTGGCCGCTTTTGCCTATTACGGCGGGGGTGGACCTTCGCGTGCGCCGTCGCCCTCGGGCACGGCCCCGCTGACCGTGCCGGCGGCCCCATCCAACGGTGCAACGCAAACGGCCCCTGCCGGAAACGGAGCGGCGCCGGTGCCTGCGCAGACGGCGCCCGCCGAACCTGCCCCGGCCCAACCGGCGCCGGGTCAGTAACACGCGCATGGCGGGCGGACACCCGCCCGCCCTCCCTCACCGCGGCGGCAATTCCGCCGTGACGGCCTGCGCGGCGGCGCGGGGATCGTCGGCCTTCCAGATCGGGCGGCCGACGACGATGTGATCCGCGCCGTCGCCGATGGCTTGCGCGGGCGTCGCGACGCGCTTCTGATCGCCAAGGGCTGCGCCGGCCGGGCGGACCCCCGGCGTGACGATCAGCCTGCCACCCGCATTCGGCAGCGCGCGGATCGCCGCCGCCTCGTGCGGGGAGGCGATCACGCCGTCGGCCCCCGCCTCGAACGCGCGGGCAGCGCGTTCCAGCGCGATCTCGGCCACCGTGCCGGGGCGGATCAGGTTTGCATCGAGGTCCGTGCGGTCGAGCGAGGTCAGCACCGTGACGGCGAGGATCTTGAGCGGCTTGCCCGCCGCACCCTCCTTCGCCGCGCGCACGACCTGCGGATCACCCTGAACGGTCAGGAAATCGAGGTCGTATTGCGCGATGCCACGCACCGCCGCCTCGATCGTGGCGCCGATGTCGAACAGCTTGAGATCGAGGAAGATGCGCTTGCCGTGTTCCTGCTTGAGCTCGTTGGCCAGCGCGAGGCCCCCGCCGGTAAGCATCCCCAGCCCGATCTTGTAGAAGCTGACGGCGTCCCCGATCCTGTTGGCAAGCTCCATCCCGTCCAGCAGGTTGGGCACGTCGAGGGCGACGATGAGGCGGTCATCGGCTTGGGTCATGGCGATCTCCTGAAGTTTTCCGTCCTTAGCGGCGGCAGGGCCGCGCGGCAAGGCAGAGATTGACTTGGGCCTGCGACGGACGGACGATGCGGCAAATCCGGGCCAACCGGGGATGGGGCAGGCGATGCAGATCACGTTCAGCGATGGCAATGACGATGCCGGGCCGCGGCAGGGGCCGATCGTCGTGGGCTGGCTTCGGACCAGCGACAGGGCGGGCATCCTCTATGACCCACCCGAGCGGGTGAGCTTTCGCCAGACCAACCGGGGCCACGCGAAATCAGCGGCGCGCTGCCCGGCGGTGATCCAGCTTGAAAGCCGCTATTTCCTGATCCGGTGCCCCTTCGATCTGCACCTTGGCTTCAAGCGCGACGACAAGGGGCAGGCGGTGCTGGTCAACCGGGCGGGCGCCGGCAGCGCGGTCCGGCCGAAGAAGCTGGCAGAGGCGCTGACGCTGGTGGCGGAGGCCGAGTGGCGCTATCCCGACCGGCCGACGGTGCAACTGTCGCTGCCTTACGTCTTCATCGCGGATGAGCCGGTCTGGATCACCCAGCTGGACGCCTTCGCCCATTACCGCCGCCAGCCGCTGCCGGGCACGATCTTCGGCGGGCGCTTCCCGGTGAACCTCTGGCCGCGGCCGCTGATGTGGGCCTTCGAATGGCACGAGCCCGAGAAGGACATCATCCTCAAGCGCGGCGATCCGCTGTTCTACGTCCAGTTCGAGGGCTACGGCCCCGACCGTCCCGTGCAGGTCGTGGAAGCCGAGCGGACGCCGGAGCTGAGCGCCTACATGGAGATGATCGGCGGCGTCGTGGGCTATGTGAACCAGACCTTCGGCCTGTTCCGTCAGGCCGAGGCGGTGCGGCCGGCGAAATTGCTGAAACCGAAGGGCGAGGGATAGGCGCCGCCCCGTCCCGCCCTGCCGGGCTGATGTGATATTTTCGCACCGGTTGTCTTGCGCCCTTCGGGACCCCTTACCACATGTCATCCGAGGCCTGCGAATGGGTGTGCCGCCAAGCCGGGCGCCCAAGGGACAGGTGCCAGAAAGGAGACTTTACCGATGAATTTGGAGAAATTCACGGAGCGTTCGCGCGGGTTCCTGCAAGCGGCGCAAACCATCGCGATGCGGGAGAGCCATCAGAAGATGGGCCCCGAACATCTTCTCAAAGCCTTCATGGATGACGATCAGGGGTTGGCCTCCAATCTCATCAAACGCGCGGGCGGCGAGCCTTTGCGCGTGGCCGAGGCCGTCAACTTCGCGCTGGAAAAGCTGCCGAAGGTGACGGGCGATGCGGGGCAGGTCTATATGGACCCGTCTCTGGGCCGCGTGCTGGACGAGGCGGAGAAAGTTGCCAAGAAGGCGGGCGACAGCTTCGTGCCGGTGGAGCGCATCCTGATGGCGATGGCGATGGTGAAATCGCCCGCGAAGGACGCGCTGGATGCGGGCGCGGTGACGGCGCAGAACCTGAACGCCGCGATCAACGACATTCGCAAGGGGCGCACGGCCGATACGGCCTCGGCCGAGGAAGGCTATGACGCGCTGAAGAAATATGCCCGCGACCTGACCGAGGCCGCCGAAGAGGGCAAGATCGACCCGATCATCGGGCGCGACGACGAGATCCGGCGCACCATGCAGGTGCTGAGCCGCCGCACGAAGAACAACCCGGTGCTGATCGGGGAACCCGGCGTCGGCAAGACCGCCATCGCCGAGGGCCTTGCCCTGCGCATCGTGAACGGCGACGTGCCGGAAAGCCTGAAGAACAAGAAGCTTCTGGCGCTCGACATGGGCGCGCTGATCGCGGGCGCGAAGTATCGCGGCGAATTCGAGGAGCGGCTGAAATCGATCCTGTCCGAGGTCACGAATGCCGCGGGCGAGATCATCCTGTTCATCGACGAGATGCATACGCTGGTCGGCGCCGGGAAATCCGAAGGCGCGATGGATGCGGCCAACCTCATCAAGCCGGCGCTGGCGCGGGGCGAACTGCACTGCGTGGGCGCCACGACGCTGGATGAATACCGCAAGCACGTGGAGAAGGACGCGGCGCTTGCCCGGCGCTTCCAGCCGGTGATGGTGGAAGAGCCCACCGTGGAAGACACGATCAGTATCCTGCGCGGGATCAAGGAGAAGTATGAGCTGCACCACGGCGTGCGGATCAGCGACTCCGCTCTGGTCGCGGCGGCCACGCTGTCGCATCGCTACATCACCGACCGTTTCCTGCCCGACAAGGCCATCGACCTGATGGACGAGGCGGCGAGCCGTCTGCGGATGGAAGTGGACAGCAAGCCCGAAGAGCTGGACGCCCTGGACCGTGAGATTCTGCAAAAGCAGATCGAGGCGGAGGCCCTGCGGCGCGAGGACGATGCCGCAAGCAAGGATCGGCTGGCGAAGCTGGAAAAGGAACTGGCCGAGTTGCAGCAGCAATCGGCCGAGATGACCGCCACCTGGCAGGCCGAGCGCGACAAGCTGGACGCGGCGCGGGGACTGAAGGAACAGCTGGACCGCGCGCGGGCGGAACTGGAGCAGGTGAAGCGCGAAGGCAACCTCGCCCGCGCGGGGGAGCTGTCCTACGGCATCATCCCGGGTCTGGAAAAGCAGCTTGCCGATGCCGAGACGCGCGAAGGCGACGTGATGGTCGAGGAAGCTGTGCGCCCCGAGCAGATCGCGCAGGTTGTCGAACGTTGGACCGGAATTCCGACGTCCAAGATGCTGGAAGGCGAACGCGAAAAGCTCCTCAAGATGGAAGAGGAGCTTGGCAAGCGCGTGATCGGTCAGCGGCAGGCGCTGGTTGCGGTGTCGAACGCCGTGCGCCGCGCGCGGGCCGGCCTAAACGACGAGAACCGGCCGCTGGGATCGTTCCTGTTCCTGGGTCCCACCGGCGTCGGCAAGACCGAACTGACGAAGGCGGTGGCGGAATATCTCTTTGACGATGACACCGCGATGGTCCGCATCGACATGTCGGAATTCATGGAGAAGCATTCCGTCGCCCGTCTGATCGGCGCGCCGCCCGGCTATGTCGGCTATGACGAAGGCGGTGTGCTGACCGAGGCCGTGCGGCGTCGTCCCTATCAGGTCGTCCTGTTCGACGAGGTCGAGAAGGCGCACCCGGACGTGTTCAACGTGCTCTTGCAGGTGCTTGATGACGGGGTGCTGACCGATGGCCAGGGCCGCACGGTCGATTTCAAGCAGACGCTGATCGTGCTGACCTCGAACCTTGGGTCACAGGCGCTCAGCCAGTTGCCGGAGGGATCGGATTCAGGTGCCGCACGGCGCGAGGTGATGGAGGCGGTGCGGGCGCATTTCCGGCCCGAGTTCCTGAACCGTCTGGACGAGACGATCATCTTCGACCGGCTGACCCGCGCGGATATGGACGGGATCGTCAAGATCCAGCTGCGGCGGCTTGAAAAGCGTCTGGCGGCGCGGAAGATCGCGCTGGAACTAGACGACGCCGCGCTGCACTGGCTGGCCGACGAGGGCTATGACCCGGTCTTCGGGGCGCGCCCGCTCAAGCGCGTGATCCAGCGCGCGCTGCAGGACCCGCTGGCCGAGATGATCCTGGCGGGCGACGTCATGGACGGCGAGACGATCCCCGTTCGCGCCGGCGCCGAGGGCCTGATCATCGGCGACCGCGTGTCGCAATCGCGCCGCGAGCCGCCGCAGGACGCCGTCCTGCACTGACATGACAGAAAACCCCCGCCGGACCGCTCTGGCGGGGGTCTCTTGGGCCTTGCCGTTCCCGACCTGCCGGCGCATGACGGGCCGGTGCGAACAGAAAGGGCGCGACCATGGACTACAGCAAATCCGGCGGCCAGAAATCCGCGAAGAATGCCCCGAAACATCGGGAGCACAACGCCAAGGGGTCGTCCGGCAACCCCTTTGGCGCAAAGCCCACCAAGGCCGACCTGATCGCGCGGATGAAGGCCGCGGCCGAAGCGAAGAAAAAGGACTGATCGCTCAGGGTTGCATCAGCACCCGGTCGAGCGTGAAGATCACGCCGTTCGACGCATCGACCTCGGTCCCGCCGACGCGGACGCGATCGACGTAAAGACCGCCCTTCCCATCCACCAGCAGCGTCTTTTGCCCGAGCGTGGCCATCTCCAGCTTCTGGCCCTGGAGCATGGCGGCGGTAAAGCTGCCCCGCGCAATGTGATGGGACAGGATCGCCGCAAGCTGCCCCTTGTTCGCGGGCGCCATCAGGGCGTCCACCCGGCCCTTGCCAAGACGGGCAAAGGCGGCGTTGGTCGGGGCGAAGACGGTATAGGGCCCGCCCGTGTGCAGCCTGTCCGAAAGACCCGCTGCGGTCAGCGCTGCGACGAAGGTGGACAGATCCGGCATGGCCGACATCTTGTTCATCAGGTCGTCCGGCGATGCCTCGCCCCCCGTCATGGGAACGCAGGCCGACAGAAGTGCGGCCATGCCGCTGGCTGCGGCGGCGGTCAGAAACGTGCGACGATGCATCTTGTTCTCCCTTTCCCTGATGGCTGGTGCCGGTTCCCTGCTGACCTACCGGATCGACCGCGCCGCGCAAGCCGCGCAACTTCCGACCGGCAGAATGCCGCCAGAGTGAAACACAGGTCACGATCGCGGTAGAATCGCCTAAAGTGGAGCGGATGATGCAACTTTTCAGGCGCTCGTGCG
>JAGWVA010000006.1:0-2500 GCA_028875855.1 Paracoccaceae bacterium | reverse complement strand
TCAGACCCGAAACCGGGTGATCTAGGCATGAGCAGGATGAAGGTTGGGTAACACCAACTGGAGGTCCGAACCCACACCTGTTGAAAAAGGTCGGGATGACTTGTGCCTAGGGGTGAAAGGCCAATCAAACTCGGAGATAGCTGGTTCTCCGCGAAAGCTATTTAGGTAGCGCCTCGGACGAATACCTGCGGGGGTAGAGCACTGCATGGGTGATGGGGTCCCACAGACTTACTGAGCCTAAGCAAACTCCGAATACCGTAGAGTACTATCCGGGAGACACACGGCGGGTGCTAACGTCCGTCGTGAAGAGGGAAACAACCCTGACCTGCAGCTAAGGCCCCCAATTCGTGGCTAAGTGGGAAAGCATGTGGGACTTCCAAAACAACCAGGAGGTTGGCTTAGAAGCAGCCATCCTTTAAAGATAGCGTAACAGCTCACTGGTCTAATCAAGAGGTCCTGCGGCGAAGATGTAACGGGGCTCAAGCCACGAGCCGAAGCTTGGGATGCGCAGCAATGCGCGTGGTAGCGGAGCGTTCCGTGATATAACACCATCCGACCTTAGCCCTCCTCGGAAGGCATTGGTCGGAACGGTGTTTACTGTGAAGCCGGGCCGTGAGGCATCCGGTGGAGTGATCGGAAGTGAGAATGTTGACATGAGTAGCGACAAAGAGGGTGAGAGACCCTCTCGCCGAAAGTCCAAGGGTTCCTGCTTAAAGTTAATCTGAGCAGGGTAAGCCGGCCCCTAAGGCGAGGCCGAAAGGCGTAGTCGATGGGAACCAGGTTAATATTCCTGGGCCAGGAGATGGTGACGGATTGCAGAGGTAGTTCGACCTTATCGGATTGGTCGGGCTGCTGAGTGGTCCCTGGAAATAGCCCTCCATCAGACCGTACCCTAAACCGACACAGGTGGACTGGTAGAGCATACCAAGGCGCTTGAGAGAACCACATCAAAGGAACTCGGCAAAATACCTCCGTAAGTTCGCGAGAAGGAGGCCCCGTTTCTGGGCAACCAGAGGCGGGGGGCACAAACCAGGGGGTGGCGACTGTTTACTAAAAACACAGGGCTGTGCGAAGCCGTAAGGCGACGTATACAGTCTGACGCCTGCCCGGTGCTGGAAGGTTAAAAGGAGGGGTGCAAGCTCCGAATTGAAGCCCCAGTAAACGGCGGCCGTAACTATAACGGTCCTAAGGTAGCGAAATTCCTTGTCGGGTAAGTTCCGACCTGCACGAATGGCGTAACGACTTCCCCGCTGTCTCTGATGTGGACTCAGCGAAATTGAACTGTCTGTCAAGATGCAGACTTCCCGCGGTTAGACGGAAAGACCCCATGAACCTTTACTCCAGCTTCGCACTGGCATCAGGAATGTGATGTGCAGGATAGGTGGTAGGCATCGATACCAGGACGCCAGTCCCGGTGGAGCCACCCTTGAGATACCACCCTTCGCCTTCTTGATGTCTAACCGCGGTCCGTCATCCGGATCCGGGACCTTGCGTGGCGGGGAGTTTGACTGGGGCGGTCGCCTCCCAAAGTGTAACGGAGGCGCGCGAAGGTTGGCTCAGAGCGGTCGGAAATCGCTCGTTGAGTGCAATGGCAGAAGCCAGCCTGACTGCAAGACTGACAAGTCGAGCAGAGACGAAAGTCGGCCATAGTGATCCGGTGGTCCCAAGTGGGAGGGCCATCGCTCAACGGATAAAAGGTACTCTGGGGATAACAGGCTGATGATGCCCAAGAGTCCATATCGACGGCATCGTTTGGCACCTCGATGTCGGCTCATCTCATCCTGGGGCTGGAGCAGGTCCCAAGGGTATGGCTGTTCGCCATTTAAAGAGGTACGTGAGCTGGGTTTAGAACGTCGTGAGACAGTTCGGTCCCTATCTGCCGTGGGTGTAGGAGACTTGAGAAGAGTTGCCCCTAGTACGAGAGGACCGGGGTGAACGATCCACTGGTGGACCTGTTGTCGTGCCAACGGCAGTGCAGGGTAGCTATGATCGGACAGGATAACCGCTGAAGGCATCTAAGCGGGAAGCCCCCTTCAAAACAAGGTCTCCCTTGAGGGCCGTGGAAGACCACCACGTCGATAGGCCGGAGGTGTACGCGCAGCAATGCGTTCAGCTGACCGGTACTAATTGCCCGATAGGCTTGATTTGATCCAGAAACAGCAAGACTGCTTCTCACAAATCATCGCTCAATACTAAACTTGGACAAAACTGATGTACCCCTGCCAAAATAGGCAGAACGTGTTCCTTCCTCGGTTTGGTGGTCATAGCGCGAGCAAAACTCCCGATCCCATCCCGAACTCGGCCGATAAGTGCCGCCGCGCCAATGGTACTGCGTCTCAAGACGTGGGAGAGTAGGTCGCCGCCAAACCTAGAAAGAAACACAAAAAACACCTCTCTAAACGATACAACAAACAACCACCGCGGGGTGGAGCAGCCCGGTAGCTCGTCAGGCTCATAACCTGAAGGCCGCAGGTTCAAATCCTGCCCCCGCAACCAGAAA
>JAGWVA010000054.1 GCA_028875855.1 Paracoccaceae bacterium | reverse complement strand
ACGAATGCTATAACTTCTTCAAGCACGCAGGATATGAGGCCGATTAAACGCAACACGCTCTAAGAGTGCCAAAAAAGAGATCGAGGCTGATGCGATCGGCTGGATTGATGAGGCCTTCGCCTATGTTCGTGTCGCGAGCATGCGGCGGGCGTTCTTCCCGGAAAACCAGATCGGAGAACGCCGCATCTTGAGCGCGCTTCGCGACCGCGGGATCGTCATTCCGGGTAGTGAGGCGGGCTCCAACCAGTACCGGATGCCTCCCTCAGTCTGCGCCAATCGCGAATGTGTCTATCGGTTGCAGCTCGATGCCCTTGGTCTGGCACAGGATGATTTGTTCGCGCTTCAGCTCAAGGAGGTTGCGGCTGCATATTATGGCTGAGAGGCCTTTGGGCCTCTTTCAGCGGGCGTCCCCGTCGCACCGCCGCAACGTGTGCGCTCGGCGTTTCGTGAACGTCATAATGTGCCATCGACCACGCTCCCGACAGGAGCCCGCACACATGGAGGATCGACAGAGCGTAAAACGCTCTTCGGAGCTGTCTTCTATCGTCGCTACGTGCCCTTTCACGCCCATGGCTTCTTGACGCTTTGGGCGCGACCTTATTTCTCGCCAAACGTACATCAAAACGCGCATTTTTGATAGCCGTTTGAGAAGAAATAAAATCATATTATACTATTGAATCATATAGTTAAGAGGTTTTTTCGCACGAAAATCATTTTCGATTACCTCAGGGGAAAATGCGCCCTCCCCACAAACACGGCGGAATTCTTGAGTCCTTGACGCCGCCACCCCACGCCCGACGAAAATTGAAGTCCGATAATATGGATTCTGGCGCAAAAGAGTATATTATTTACAACTTCCTGAATCGCATGGCCTTCATTTTGCAGCGTCGAAGCCGTCGAATACGCAACCCTCGAATGGGTCGATTGGTTCAACAACCGCCGACTGCTCGAGCCCATCGGGAACATCCCGCCCGCAGAACCAGAGGCAAACTTCTACGCCGCTCTGGAAACTGAAGACATGGCCGCGTAACTAACGGAAATCAGCCTCCGGCAAACCCGGGGCGGTTCACAAGAAGGCTGCCTGGTGGCCCCGGCAAAGAGAATTTGCGTGATTGGGGAACAAGCGCCAGACGAAGGCTTGCGCCCAAGACTTTACTAAGGCGCTATTGACCGATCGAAAAACGGCTCGACCTCACGCCGTTCGCCCAGCAGGAAGGCATCTGCCACCAGCTTCAGAGGGGCGAGATCCACGTCGGATTGGCCGGTTCGGATCAGCTGCTCGAACTGGGCGTAGAGGCGCTCATACTCCTGATCCTGTGCCACGATCCGAGCCTCGCCCCCGATCGACAGGCGCGCGCCACCATCCTGCATCAGAAGCTCTCCGGCATCCGTTTCTGCCCGGATGTCCCAAGTCTGCGGGCCGGTCTGACGCCAGTCGAACACCGCCTGCACCGGGTAAGCCGAGGCGGATTCCATCGTCACCTCGGCCGCGATTGGGGCCGCTTTGTTGGCCGGATAATTCAGCACTGCAGCCGTGGGATAGACCCCTTCGGGCAGGATTTGCGTCAGGATCGAAAGCGCATTGATGCCGGGATCGAAGACGCCAAGGCCGCCGGGCTGCCAGATCCATTCTTGCCCGGGATGCCATTTGCACACGTCTTCCTTCCATGTGATCTCTACCCGGCGGATTTTGGTGGTGGCGAGAAAACCGCGTGCCTCCTCCACCGCTGCCGCCGCGCGCGAATGCCACGAGGCATAGAGCGTCACGCCTGCCGCCTCGGCCAGCCGGATCAGCGCCTCCACCTCGGACACGCTGGCACCCGGTGGCTTTTCCAGCATCACGTGCTTCCCCGCCCGGATCGCTGCGGCGGCCTGGACAAAGCGGCCCTGCGGCGGGGTGCAGAGCGTGATGGCCGCGACGTCTGGCGCGCCGGCCAGCAGCGCGTCGATGTCGTGAAAATTCGGCAGGCTTTCGTGGCGGGCATTGCGGCTGGCCACGGCGACGAGGTGCAGGCCGGGCGTCGCCGCCAGTGCCGGAAGGTGCTGGTTTCGCGCGATGGTACCCAGCCCCACAAGGCCGAGGGTGATCGGTGTCTGCATGTCGGTCATCGGTCCATTTCCCCTGTCTGTTCGGCGGGCTGGCGGTGAAGGACGGCCAGCCCCGCACGCACGAGCGCCGCGCCATCACATGCATGCGGACGCAGGCCGGCGATCCTCAAGGCCTCGGTATAAAGCGCAACGATCCGCCCCTCGCCGATCACAGCAACCTCCTGCAGCGCGTCCATCCGGACGCGGCGCATGGCGATCTCGGCCCCGATGAGCAGCCCCGACAACCGCGCCCGTGCCGCGCCGGGCGACAGCCCCTGCAGAAGCGACTGCGCCCGGATCGCGAACAGCTCGTCCAGAACAGCCGGCCGCTTCAGCGCCTCTGTCACCGCGGTTGCAAAGGTGGCGTCATCCCAGGCAGATCCGGCCATCGCGTGGCGCAGGACCGACTGGCCCGACAGCAGCGCGTAAAGCTCCCCCGTCATGGCCGTGTCGAAACGTATCACGCTGCCATTCGCGAGTTGCACCCATTTCGAATGGGTCCCCGGCAGGCAGAGCGTCGCAGTCTGGCTGCCCTGCCCGGCAAGGTAACCCGCGATCTGCACCTCTTCCCCGCGCATGACGTCGGCAGGGGCGTCTTGCGACAGGCCCGGCACGATCCGCACAGCAAGGCGGGGGTCGCGCGTCGGCACCGCCATCAGCGCTCCCGCCGCCACCGGGGCGCAAGGCACGGGGCGATAGGGCGCCTCACTCCAGCCCTGACGCGCGCCGACCATGCCGGCGGCAAGGACCAGGGTCTGCCCGGGTCCGAGCCACTCTCCGATCAGGCCCAGCAGCGCCCCCTCGAAATCCCCCCCGGCAAGCGTGGAGTGACCATCGGCGCTTTGCGCATGCGCCATGACGTCCGCCCCCCGCATCGCCCATGCCCGCAGATGCGTGGTGCCCCAATCGACGGCGACCCAGCCGGCGGGAAGTGCTGCGGACGCTGCGGTCACCGAAGATCCTCGGGCAAAAGCGCCTCGGGCAGGTTCTGGTAGCTCACCGGGCGCAGGAAGCGGCGGATCGCCATGGTTCCGACGCTTGTCGCACCGAAGTTCGTGCTGGCCGGATAGGGCCCGCCATGCACCATCGCATCGCAGACCTCGACGCCGGTCGGATAGCCGTTGGCCAGCACCCGGCCCGCCTTGCGTTCCAGCACCGGCATCAGACGGCGGGCAAGGTCCAGATCGCCCGCGTCATGATGCAACGTCGCGGTCAGCTGGCCTTCAAGGCTCCGGGCGACCTCGACCATCTGCTCAGGGCTGTCAGCCTCGACAAGGATGCCAAGCGGGCCGAACACCTCCTCGGCCAGCGCGTGATTGCCCAGCCAGTCGGTCGCCGAGACCCGGAACAGGGTGGGCGTCGCCCGCCGCTGGTCGCACATCGAGGTCAGCACCTCGCGCACGGCGGAGCCGGCGGCGATGCGGTCCCGACCCGCACGGAAGGCGCGGGCGATGCCGTCGGTTAGCATGACCTGCGGCGCAACCTCGGCCAGTGCGGCGCGGGCGGCTTCGGCAATCCCGTCGGCCTGATCCTTCAGCACCACGGCAATGCCGGGATTGGTGCAGAACTGCCCCGCCCCCATGGTCAGACTGCTGGCCCAGCCCTGCGCGATGGCAGTGCCCCGCGCGGCGACGGCCTCGGGCAACAGGAACATAGGGTTGACGCTGCCGAGCTCGCCGAAGAAAGGGATCGGCTCGGGTCTGCGAGCGCACAGGTCAAAGAGCGCGCGACCGCCGCCAAGGCTTCCGGTGAAGCCCACAGCACGGATCAGCGGATGTTCGACAACCGCCCGCCCCACTTCGCGGCCCCCGTCCTGCACTAGGCTGAAGACACCGGCGGGCATCCCGCAGCGCTTAATGGCCGCGTCGATCGCCTGCGCCACGATCTCCCCCGCACCGGGATGGGCGGGATGGCCCTTCACCACGACTGGGCAGCCGGCGGCAAGGGCCGAGGCCGTGTCGCCTCCGGCGGCCGAAAAGGCCAACGGGAAGTTCGAGGCGCCGAATACAGCGACCGGGCCGATGGGGCGCTGGATCAGACGGATATCGGGGCGCGTCGGCGTGCGCTGGGGCAGCGCGCCGTCATGCCGACGATCCAGATAGGCACCGTCACGAATGTGGCTGGCGAAGAGGCGCAGCTGACCAGTGGTGCGGCCCCGCTCCCCTTCAAGCCGCGCCGCGGGCAGGCCGGTTTCTTGGGTGCCGATCTCGGTGATATCCGCGCCTCGGGCCTCGATCTCGTCTGCGATCGCCTCAAGAAACAACGCGCGCGCTTCGCGGGTGGAATAGCCGTAGGTCCAGAACGCCTCTTCGGCCACGCGGCAGGCGCGATCCACCAGAGCCGGCGTGCCACGGGTGAAGTCATACGCCGGGCCATGGGCCGGCTGCGATCGGAACGAGCCATCTCCTTCCACCCAATCGCCTGCGATCAGGTGCTTTCCCGTCGGAATGAACGTCATGTGAGCCTCCGTTTAGTGGCTGTCCTTGCCGACCGGATTGCCGCGGCAGCCTTTCAGGAAATCGAGGTCCGCGCCAGTATCAGCGCCCTCGACATGGGCCTGGTGCAACCAGGCATAGCCTGATGTCGACTGTTCGTGGACCGGGGCCCAATCCGCCAGCCGGGCGGCCAGCTCATCGTCAGACACCTCGAGATGTAGGCGCCGGTTCGGCACATCCAGTTCGATAATGTCGCCCGTACGCACCACCGCCAGCGGCCCGCCTGCGGCGGCTTCGGGCGAGGTGTGCAGAACCACGGTGCCATAAGCCGTCCCCGACATCCGCGCGTCCGAGATACGCACCATGTCGGTGATGCCCTTGCGCAGCACCTTGGGCGGTAGCCCCATGTTGCCAACCTCGGCCATGCCGGGGTACCCCTTGGGCCCGCAATTCTTCAAGACCATGATGCAGGTCTCGTCGATATCCAGCGCATCGTCGTTGATGCGCGCCTTGTAGTCGTCGATATCTTCGAAGACGACAGCGCGTCCGCGATGGCGCAACAGGTGTTCCGAGGCGGCCGAGGGCTTCAACACCGCCCCCTTGGGCGCAAGGTTGCCCTTCAGCACAGCAATGCCGCCCTGCGTGGTTAGCGCCTTTTCCAGCGGCAGGATTACGTCCTCGTTATGGTTGACGACGTCCTTGACCTCCTCCCAAATCGTACGACCCGAGACCGTCAGCGCGTCCTTTTGCAACTGACCGCCCTCGCCCAGACGCTTCAGAACGACCGGCAGGCCACCGGCATAAAAGAACTCTTCCATCAGATACTTGCCCGACGGCATGAGGTTCACGATGGTCGCCACGTCGCGCCCGCAGCGGTCCCAGTCGTCTAACGTCAGGTCCACCCCTACGCGACCGGCAATGGCGAGAATATGGATGACCGCGTTGGTCGATCCCCCGATCGCGCCGTTGGTGCGGATCGCATTTTCGAACGCCTGTTTGGTCATGATATCAGAGGGCTTCAAATCGTCCCTCACCATCTGCACGATACGCCGGCCCGTCATTTGCGCCATCGTGCGGCGACGTGAATCCACCGCCGGAATTGCGGCATTGCCGGACAAGGCCATGCCGAGCGCCTCGGCCATGCTGGCCATCGTCGAGGCAGTGCCCATCGTGTTGCAGCTGCCAGACGACCGGCTCATCGACTGCTCCGCTTCGAGGAACTCGTCCTGCGTCATCTCGCCTGCTTTCACAGCCTCGGAGAATTTCCACAGGTGTGTGCCGGACCCGACCCGCTCGCCCCGGAAATAGCCGTTCAGCATAGGCCCGCCGGAAACGACGATGGACGGGATATCTGTCGAGGCCGCAGCCATGAGCAAGCTGGGGGTAGTCTTGTCGCACCCTACCATCAGCACCGCTCCGTCGATCGGCTGACCCCTCATGGCCTCTTCCACCGCCATGGCGGCGAGGTTGCGGAACATCATGGCCGTCGGGCGGAAGGTGCTTTCCGAAGCTGAGAATACCGGCACCTCCACCGGGAAGCCACCTGCTTCCCAAACGCCGGCTTTCACCTTTTCGGCCAGCTCACGCAAATGACCGTTGCAGGGTGTCAGATCAGACCAGGTGTTCATGATGCCGATGACCGGTCGACCGTCGAAGAGGTCATGCGGGTAACCCTGGTTCTTCAGCCAGCCACGATGATAGATCGCATCGCGCGATTGGCCCGCGTACCATTCCTGCGACCGGAGGCGGCGCGGCCAGGGCGCAGGGGTAAAAGTCTTTGCGGTCATGCCGTTCCTCCGGTTGATAGGGTACTCAGAGCGGCCGGACAGTCACGGCCCGCTCCGCCTCGCCACCCTCGATGAGAAGCGGATTGCGCAGCGGTAGGCCGAAGTCGGGTGCCGAAATTTCGAAGATGTCCCCCGCCTGGGCCACGATGCCGCCAGAAAACGAAAAGGTCGCCGTGCCAAACATGTGCGCATGCAGGTCGCCCGGACGGCGGAAGGGAGCATACTTGAAGTGGTGATGTTCAAGGTTCGCGATGGTGTGGGACATGTTCGCCTCGCCCGACAAGAAAGGCGCGTCGAAGATCACCTCGCCGTCACGCAACACGCGCGATCGGCCCTCAATGTTTTGCGGCAGGTCGCCCACGAGCAGCTCGGGACCGAAGGAGGCCGGGCGCAGCTTGGAATGGGCAAGGTAAAGGTAGTTGATCCGTTCGGTCACGTGGTCTGAGAATTCGTTGGCCAGCGAAAAGCCGAGGCGGCAGGGCTGGCCCGCGGCGTCGATCAGGTAAAAGGCGGCGATCTCCGGCTCTTCGCCGCCATCAAGCGCGAAGGCGGGGGAGGTCAAGGGTGCGCCAGGTGCGACCGCTTCGGTCCCCGGTCCCTTGTAGAACCATTCGGGCTGCACGCCCACACGGCCCGCGTCGGGCTTGCCTCCCTCGATCCCCATGCGGAACATCTTCATGGAATCCGTCGCCCCGGCATCTTCGCCGGCATGCATCGCGTCGCGGGCCGCGGCGGACCCGGTATGCGTCAGCCCCGTGCCTGTCAGATACATCCGCGCGGGCTCCGGATGGCGGACCGGCACGTCCAGCAGGTCCTCTGCCGCGAGCGCCGCGAGGTCCACCGCTTCGCCCTCTTGGGGTAGCAACGCGGCCAGCGGACGGCCTTGTCGTATCGCCTCGCCGGCCAGATCGTAGATCGTGGTTGCGCCGGGCAGCAGACGGGTGTCCTGGCCGTCGCGGCGGATCACCCCACCGCCCTTTAGTTGCGAAAGATGCATGTCTCAGACCTGCTACAATTCTTCGTATATCCTCCAGAATTCTGGCCATCTTGGGACGTGTTGTCAAAAGGGAACCACAGGGTGTGTTGTATATGATTCAAGCTGGTATCTTTGATAGAAACCAGCTGAGAGAGGCCTCATGAAGGAGGATGGATGGGCGGTTCAGTCCGTGAGTGATTCATAGTTGCCGAGCGAGCTCCTGACGGGCGCAAAGTCATGAGCCATCGGCCTGTTCTAGATGGGACCTTCTGGATCGCACGCACTGAATAGCCATGGCGCGACCTTCAAGAGGAGTTTGACAATTGATCGGGCTGTGTTGCAACAGAGCCCCTAAGTGATGCCGTTGGCACGAGCGATGAAATCTACTAGATGAGGCACATAATCCTCAGCGGTGTTGCCACCTGCGTTGATGGCATTAGCAAAACTGTTCTTGGCAGCGCTGGCGACCGGAGTGGCCACGCTTGCCGCGTTAGCCATCATCTCTAGGTAGCGCAGGTCCTTGTAAGCATTGGCCAAGGTGAACTTATGCGCCTCGCGGTTTTCTTCCAGAGCATAGCCCATGAAGGTTTGGTAAAAGCCACAATCCATTCGGCCACCACGGATCACCTTGTCGAACCGGTCCACCGGAATGCCTACCTTGCGCGACAGAGCCAGAGCCTCGGCGTATAGCGCGGCATAGCCCAGCGACAAAAAGTTGTTCAGCAGCTTCATCTTGTGCCCGTCGCCCACCTGACCGATGTGCAAGATCCGCCCCGCCCAAGTAGCGATTACCGGCTCGATCCGGGCGAAGATAGCGGCATCGGCGCCCACCATACAGTCCAGTGTACCTTCCCAAGCCTCTTTCGGAGTCCGGCTCAGCGGAGCGTCGGCATAATGCACGCCCTGTGCGGCCATATCAGCAGCCAGCCGCAGAGTGACGGTAGGCTCGCCAGTGGTACAGTCGACGATTACAGTGCCGGCCGCTAGCTCAGATTTCATTGCCGCCACCGCGGCGGCGGCCTCGGGCGCGCCGGTCAGGCACATGAAGATGATCGAAGAGCGGCGGGCAAGCTCTTGCAAGCTGTTTGCCTCAGCTGCGCCACGCTTGACCAGATCCTCGATCGGTATGCGGTTGCGATGAGCGATCACGGTCAAGGGATACCCTTTTTCCAAGATGTTTTTGGCCATGCCGTGGCCCATCAGGCCGAGGCCGATAAAGCCGATGGTTTCGGGGGTACGCGTCATACGGAGCTCCTGTCGGTCAGAGAAGTTTGAAGCGGGCCTTGAGGTCGGAGATCTGTGCCGGGGTTAGCGCACGAATGCGGTAGCCCTGCAAAAGCAGGTATAGCTTTGCAGTCTCTTCCAGCTCTTCAGTGGCATATTGCGCGTCCGCAAGGCTGCGACCTGCTACTACCGGGCCGTGATTGGCCAGCAGAACGGCATGATGCTGCCCGGCCAACGCCCGAACTGCGTGGGCCAGATCGGGGTCGCCCGGCGCGAAGTAGGGTACCAGCGGTAGCCGCCCCACACGCATGACATAATAGGCCGTCAGCGCGGGCAACACATCCGCGGGGTCCACATCCGCCAACAGGCTGACCGCAGTGGAATGAGTCGAATGCAGATGCACCACCGCTCCCGCCTCAGGCCGCTCGCGATACATCGAAAAATGCAGAAGCGACTCTTTCGTCGGCGGCTCACCAGATATGAAGCGCCCCGCAGCGTCGAAGAGCGCCAGCCGTGCGGGGTCAAGCGCGCCAAGAGAGGCAGCCGTGGGCGTCATTAGCCAGCCGCCACTCGGCAGCTTGACCGAGATGTTACCGCTTGATCCGGCGGTCAGGCCGCGGTCGAACAACGACCGGCCAATACGGCACATCTCGTCGCGAAGCCGGGTCTCGTCAGACATCGGAGCCCTCTGCCAGCAGCGACCAGGCGGTCAGGAAGAAATCGGCATCGCCGAAGTTGCCCGACTTCAGCGCTAGCACCAAGTTGGGCTCTCCGAGGCTTCGTGTCCAGGGCACGCCGGGGGCGATCTCGGGCCCGATTTCCAACGCCGTCACGCCAAGCGCGGCCAACACGGCCCCTGCGGTCTCCCCCCCGGCGACGATCAAGCGCCGCACGCCGGACGCAACGATGCCACACCCCACTTCGGAAAGTAGTCGCTCGAGGAAAGCGCCCAAGGCTTCCCGGCCGTAGCGGGCCTGCAAAACGGCCAATTGCTCGGGCGCGGCACTAGTGTAAAGAAGTGGTGCCGCCCCCTCGGGCTGCGCTATAATCCAAGCTATTAGCTCGGCAGCAGTCTCGCGTCCGGCGAGAGCCGCCTCGACATCGATCGCACGGGCGGGCCAGCCCGCTGCCTCCAATGCTGCGATCTGGCCCCGCGTGGCGGCCGAACACGAGCCAGCCAGAATCGCAGACCGACCCGCGGGCGTGGCCATTCGTGCGGAAGCAAAGGCGCCGCCCGAGGTGACGTTTGCCGCTAGCCCAAGCCCGATCCCCGACCCGCCTGTAACCAGCGGCAGGTCGGCTACCGCCCGGCCGAGCACGAGCAGATCGCTATCTTCCAAAGTGTCGGTAACCACAATCCGCACGCCCGCCGCCTGCGCCTCGCCTAATGCCGCACGTACCGCAGTAACTCCCTGCCGGATCGTGCTGATCTCGACTTTACCTACCGGCAGCACCGTCTGCCGCTGCAAGACCCGCACCAGATCGGGATCGCGCATCGGGGTTAGCGGGTGATCCCTCAACGGGCTTTCCGACAGCAGCCTGTCGCCTACGAACAAATGTCCTTTGAAAACTGTGCGCCCGGCGGCGGGAAAGGCTGGGCAGGCAATTGTCAGATCGCTCCCAGTAAGCGCTAAAAGCGCCTCGACGACCGGGCCAATATTACCGCGATCAGTCGAGTCGAATGTCGAGCAATACTTGAACAGAATCTGCCGCGCCCCCCCTGCCCTCAGCAACTCAGCCGCCGCCGTCGACAGCGCCACTGCCTCGGCCGCCGGGATGGTGCGTGACTTAAGAGCGATCACCACCGCATCTGCAGCAGGCAGCGGAGCGCCAGGGGCGGGTAGGCCGATCAGTTGGATAGTTCGCAACCCGCTCCGTGATAGCATCAAGCATAGGTCCGTGGCGCCAGTAATATCGTCGGCCACCGCTCCGATCTGCATGGGTCGGCTTCCTTCTGCCGGGGGGCCGCTCTGCGGATGGGTCTTGCGCAGCATAGGCCCTTAGAATTACATATTGTAATGACAACGCTATCATTGCGACGAGTTAGGTGGAAGGTCAAGCCCCGGCCGCCGGTATGGAAAGGGATACGATGAATCAGATAGTGCAGCCGGCGATTGCGATAATCGGGCTCGGATCAATGGGATACGGCATGGCACAGTCACTCAGGCGAAGAGGCTTCGCGGTCACGGGCTACGATATCTCGGCAGAGGCGATGGCGCGTTTCGCCGCAGAGGGCGGTGCGGTCGCGGCGAGCCCCTGCGAGGCGGCGCGCGATGCCGACGTGCTGGCGTTGGTTGTGGTCAATGCCGCACAGACCGAGTCCGTTTTGTTGGGCGCCGACGGGGCGCTTTCTGCGATGGCTCCGGGCGGCGTCGTACTCGCTTGCGCCACTATGGCGCCCGATGCAGTGCGGCGGCTTGCCCTGGCGGTGCGGGCCACCGGACGCGACTACCTCGACACCCCGATCTCGGGCGGGGCTGTCCGAGCGGCGGCGGGCGAGCTGACGATAATGGGGTCTGGCGCACACGATACCTTCGCGCGGCTCAAGCCGGTACTCGATGCAATGGCGACGCGCGTCTATGAGCTGGGCTCCGATCCGGGAACAGGCGCGGCCTTCAAGATGGTGAATCAGCTCTTGGCCGGCGTGCATATTGCTGCAGCGTGCGAGGCGATAACCTTTGCTCGCGCATTAGGACTAGATCTCACCCGCGTTTACGAGGTCATAACCGCCTCGGCCGGTAATTCTTGGATGTTCGAGAACCGTGTGCCGAATATTCTCGAAGGTGATTACAGCCCTCGCTCGGCGGTGAACATTTTTACCAAGGATCTAGGCATCGTGGCTGACATGGGGCGGGGGCTGAACTTTCCCACGCCGGTCGCGTCCACTGCGCTTCAGATGTTCCTGATGACCGCCGCCGCAGGCTTTGGGCGCGACGATGACGCTTCCGTTGCGCGGATGCTAGCCGGGCTGGCCGGGCTTGACCTGCCTGCAGGTGAGGCCTGAACTATGCCGCACTTTGCCGCTAACTTGTCGATGATGTTCACCGAACATCCGTTCCTAGATCGCTTCGCATTAGCAGCCCAGGCGGGCTTCAGCGCAGTGGAATTCCTGTTTCCGTACGACCACTCGCCTGAAGAGATCGCCGCACAGCTTGTCACGAACTGCCTGACACAAGCGCTGTTTAACCTGCCGCCGGGCGACTGGGGTGCGGGCGACCGCGGTCTCGCCGCCTTGCCTGACCGGCGCGAAGAATTCTATGCAAGCCTTGCTACCGCACTCAGCTATGCCCGCGCAACCGGCGTGAAGCGGCTACATATGATGGCGGGAATGGCTGACCCGGCCGACCCGGCCGCGCGCGCGGCCTATCGCGATGCGGCGGCCCGTGCCGCCGATGCCGTTGGGGCACACGGCATCGCTCTACTGTTGGAACCGATTAACGGACGCGACATGCCGGGCTATTTCTTGAATAGTTTCGACCAAACAGCCGATCTGATCGCAGAACTTGGCCGCCCCAACCTTATGCTTCAGTTCGACATTTATCACCGCCAGATCTTGCATGGCGACGTCATCCGCGGCATCGAGTCGCTTTTCCCATTAATCGGCCACGTGCAGATAGCATCGGTTCCGCACCGGCACGAACCCTGTTCGGGCGAACTAGATGATGTTCGCGTGCTGCGCCACCTCGATAGTCTGGGATACGCAGGCTTTGTCGGTTGCGAGTATCGTCCCCGGACGGGGACGATCGAAGGGCTCGGCTGGCGTGAAGTTTTTATGGCGGGCTGAGCGCATCCGCCGCCGTCAGCCCAAGGTGTCGTGCAGCGCCAAGTCGGCAGGGCTGAAGCGCGCGGTTGCGAAGTTGCCCTGATGCCAATAGGGGTAGATCGAGGGGATTGCACTTACCGCGTTCAGCCGCGCCGTCTCATCGTCGGCAAGCTTCAGGTCAACAGCAGCAAAGTTATCACGAAACTGTGCTTCGTTACGTCCACCAACCACCAGTGAGCTGACCGCCGGACGCGCTAGGAGCCACGCCAGCGCCACCTGAGCCGCTGACACGCCATGAGTCGCACCGATTTCAAGTAGTGTATCTATGATGCGCCACAGCTTCTCCTCGTCGCGGATCGGCGGCTCGGTCCATCCCGCTAACTGGCGCGACCCTTCCGGCGTGCCCTGCCCACGGCGGTGCTTGCCGGTCAGCAGGCCCGCCGCTAGCGGGCTCCATACCAGAATGCCCAAGCCTTGATCGACAGAGATCGGCAGCAGCTCGTATTCCGCCTCGCGCGCTTCCAGCGTGTAATGTATCTGCTGGGTCACGAAGCGAGCACGGTTAGCACGATCCGCCGCCGCCAACGACTTCATTACGTGCCAGCCCGAGTAATTTGAGCATCCAATGTAACGTACTTTGCCGTCGCGCACCAACGTGTCAAGCGCGGCCATCGTCTCGTCCACTGGGGTCGTACCGTCCCATTCGTGCACAAAATAAATATCGATATGATCGGTACGCAGCCGCTTCAGACTTCGTTCGCATTCCCGGATCAGGTGAAACCGCGAAGAACCCTCATCATTTGGACCATCTCCAATCCGCATCCGAGCCTTTGACGAGATCAGCACACGGTCGCGTCGGCCGTCCAGAACCTCCCCTAGGATTTCTTCAGATAGCCCGGTCGAATACATGTTGGCCGTGTCGAACAGGTTCACGCCGGCGTCGAGGCAGCAGTCGACAAGCCGACGCGCCTCAGGCACGCCTTGCTGTCCGACCATCGCAAACGGCCCGCGCCCCCCGAACGTGAAGGTGCCCATCGACATTACCGAAACTTTCAGGCCCGATTCTCCGAGTGTCCGATATTCCATAAGTTTGCCTCCTGTTATTAAGCGGATTGGGCAGCCAGTACTGCGCGCACATACGCCATACCAAGCTCGGGACTTGTCAGGACGGGCCGCCGGCCAAGCCTGTCGCCCATCTGCGCTAACACCCGCGCCATCGAGGCCTGCGCCAGCACAATCACGTCGCTTTCGTCGGCAAGCGCAGCTAACGCCTCTGCTACCAGCGTATCATGGCCCGCGGTGTCGCCCGCCGCCAGCCGGCTGAAAGCGCCCTCGGTCAACCGAGCGGTGATGCGCGGCGCCAAGCCTGCCGCTTCGGCGGTAGAGCGAATCAACTCTGTCGTGGGCGCTAGCGTCGTGTGCAGTGTGGCCAGTACGCCGATACGGCCGCCATGGCGCACCGCGGCCTCAGCCATGCCACGGTCGATACGCAGCAGGGGCACAGGGCACTCGGCCCGCAGCGCATCCACTTCCCCACCTAGCGTGGAGCAGGTCACGACAATTGCGTCGGCCCCTGCGTGCACTGCCGATTGGACCTGTCCGGCCAGCCGCTCACGGGTCAGCTCCGATAGCACGCCATCGCGGATCGTGGCGGTCAGCAGACTTTCATCCACCATCGCAAAATTAGTCCACTTGGGCAGTTCGCGCTCCGCCAGATCGCGAAATACCGGAACTAGCCCAGAGACGGTGTGAATGAGGGCCAGCGAGGGAGATGATTCGTGTCTATAGGAGGTCATGAAGTGGTTCCCGGAAGAGTAAAGGGTTTACGCCTAAAACAACATGCACATGCGGTGACAGCGCTGCTATCATGCCGCGCCCGTGTTGCCCCTGCAACCCCCAAAAATTATGCGTTTTTACCCTGTTCGCGCACCATCTAGGCAGAACTTTCACTTGTTTTACGAAAATCATCCCTGTGCTAATCAATTGACAGGATCGGGACACTTGACTCATGATGACAGCGCTTGCACAAATCAAGCTCGTGACGACCGATTGTGACAGTAGGACGCTAAACGGGGCGAACGCTCAAGACAGGGGATGAGCATGTCAGTTGCGGACAATAGCCCAGCTTCGCGCGGGCGAGGTGGCATCCATGGCAAATTATCAAAGCTGCGCCACGCGCGCGAATTTAACGTGCTGATTGCGCTCGTCATGATGGGCGGGGCTATCAGTGTTTTCACACCGTACTTTCTCACTGTCGACAATCTAATGGGGGTGTCGCGCGCATTCTCGTTGACCGCGATCATGGCCATCGGCATGGTCATGGTGATCATTACCGGCGGTATCGATTTGTCGGTCGGCTCGGCGATGGGCCTCGCCGGTCTGGTAACTGCGCTGTGTTTTGACTCTGGCTATGGTCAGGTTTCGGCGGTGGCCGCTGGGCTATCCGTAGGTGCAGTATTTGGTCTTGCCAACGGGCTGCTGGTCACGGGGATTGGCCTTCCCCCCTTTATAGCTACACTCGGCACGCTAAGCATCGGGCGCGGCTTGATGTATATGATCACCCACGGGGTGCCGTTGACCCCTAAGACCCCTGACAGCTTCACAATCCTTGGCCAAGGCTACATCGGACCAGTGCCGGTTCCGGTTGTAATCCTGATCGTGCTGACGTTAATCTTCTCGCTAGTAATGATCCATACCCGCTTTGGTCGTCACATTTATGCCACCGGCGGCAACGAGGGTGCCGCGCGCCTTAGTGGGGTCAAGACACAAAGGGTCAAACTGACAGTGTACATGCTGTCATCTTTAATCTCATCACTAGCCGGGGTGATTGCTTTTTCGCGCTACTTGTCGGCTGAACCGGCTTCAGGATTCGGCTCTGAACTCGATGTAATTGCTGCAGCAGCGATTGGCGGCGCTAGCTTATCAGGCGGCATCGGCAGCGTCACCGGTGCAGTCATGGGCGCGGCGCTGATTGGCGAGATTGCCAATGGCGTGGTTCTGCTGAACATCAATACTTACGCTCAACAGGCGATTACCGGCGGCGTCATCCTTGTCGCGGTTAGTCTGGATGTCTTTCGCAATCGTCTGAAAGGAGGCCGCTAACGAGTTATCTACAACGGCGCAATGGTGTTATCTACAACTTTTGAAAACTAGGGTCCGGCGCTCACGCCGGGGAGGAGAGGAAGCATGAAGACGTTTGGAAAGCTCGCAGGTGCGGCGCTGGTTCTGGCAACGCTTATGTCCAGCACCGCAGTGTATTCAAAGGACATCGTCGTGGCGCTGGTGCCGAAAGTGGCCGTGCCTTTCTTTGACGATGTGAACAACGGCGGCAAGGCTGAGGCCGGAAAGCTTGGCGTGAAGTATCAGTGGGTCGTCCCCGCCAATACCCAGGGCGCCACGCAGGTGAAGGTGATCGAGGACTTGATTGCCCGCCACGTCGACGGCATCGGTATATCGGTCAACGAGCCGAAGTCCGTCGAAGGCGTCATCAAACAAGCCATGAAAGCTGGCATCAAGGTTTTGACTTTCGATAGTGACAGCGCTCACAGCGGTCGCAGCATGTATATTGGTACGATTAACAAGCAGGCTGGCGTGACCATGGGGAACGCAATGGCTAAAGCTATCGGCGGAAAAGGGGAAGTGGCGATTGTCACTGGTCAACTTGGCGCCTCGAACTTGAACGAGCGGATCGACGGCGTGAAAGAGGCCTTATCGAAGTATCCTAATATTAAGATCGTGGCAACAGAAGGTACCGAGGATGACCTGACCAAGGCGGTCTCGGTAACCGAGGCGTTACTGCGCGGCCACCCGAACCTCGCTGGCGTGTTCGGCATCAGCCAGGTCGGCGGTCCGGCGGTGGCCAAGGTTCTGGACGAAGCAGAATTCGCTAAGCACAAAGGCCAGCTGAAGGTGTTGGCTTTTGACGACCTACGCGACACGATCAAAGGCGTAAAGGCCGGTTTTATTGATGCTATCATGGTGCAGCGCCCGATTACGATGGGTAAGCTGGCGGTGGAGCATCTGGTGGCTCAAATCAAAGGTCAGGAAACCATGCCAAAGGACATCGACACAGGTGTAACAGTGGTGACCAAAGATAACCTCAGCTCCTACACGAAGTAAGCCGTGCGGGCGGGCGGGTCGTACCGTCCGCCCCCTACCACCGCCCCAGTCCGAGGCCCGAATGACCCAGTTCCTTGAGATGACCGGCATTTCCAAAACCTTCCCGGGGGTGAAGGCGTTGGATGCTGTAACGCTCGAACTTCAGGCCGGTGAGGTACACGTCCTAGCCGGTGAAAACGGCGCGGGCAAATCCACTCTGATGAAGATCATGACCGGCGTTCTGAAGGCCGACGCCGGCGGCTCGATCCGCATAGAGGGCCAAGAGATAGATATCCGCGGTCCGCTCCACGCCCGGGCGCTAGGAATTAGTATTATTTACCAAGAACTCTCGGTGGTAAACAATCTGACTGTGGCCGAAAATATTTTTCTTGCACGCGAGCCGCGCAATACGTGGGGACTGATCGACCGGCCTCGGATGATAGCAGAGGCTCGACGTGCCCTAGCAGAGCTCACGGTCGAAATCGATCCTGCCGCCGTGGTCGGTACGCTCAGTATTGGGCAACGGCAGCTTGTCGAGATTGCCCGCGCAATCTCATACCGGTCGCGCTTGATCATCATGGATGAACCCACCGCCTCGCTCAGCAACCACGAGGCGCAAGTGCTGACGAAGCTTGTGCGAAAGCTTGCCTCACAAGGAATAGGCATCGTCTACATCTCGCACAAGCTAGACGAGATCTTCGAGGTCGCAGATCGTATTAGCGTGCTCCGCGACGGGCGCAGCGTGTGCACCTACCCAGCCGCAGCGATGACCCCCGACCTCCTAGTGCGTGAGATGGTCAATCGGGATTTCGGCGCGCTTTTTGGCACACATGTGTCGCACGCCACCGATGAAGTGCTACTGTCGGTACGCAACCTTACAGAAAAGCGTCCAGGAGGCCGCGGCTCACGCGTGCGCGACATTTCTTTTGATCTGTGCCGCGGCGAAATACTTGGCTTCTTCGGCCTTGTCGGTGCCGGACGGACCGAGGTTATGGAAATGATCTTTGGTAACCGGCCTGCCACCGGCGAGATTCTGATCGGCGGCGGCAAAGTGAGGATCGTCTCTCCATCGGATGCGATCGCCCAGGGGATGGGCTTCGTGACCGAGAACCGGCAGGAACTGGGTCTTGTTCTTGGAATGACCGTCCGCGAGAACTTCAGCCTGACCCATCTTGCCGAATATTGCAGTTTTAATGTGGTCAACCGCCCTCGCGAGACAGCGGCCTGCTTAGGCTATATACGCACGCTGGATATCAAGACGCCATCGCCCGAACAGAAAGTAATGAATCTGTCGGGCGGTAACCAGCAAAAGGTGGTGATCGCCAAATGGGTGGCTCGCAAACCGCGCATTCTAATAGTCGACGAACCGACGCGCGGCATCGACATCGCCGCCAAGGCTGAAGTACATGCGCTACTGAACCGTCTGGCATCTGAAGGGATCTCGATCATCGTCGTATCCTCCGACCTCCCCGAGGTGCTAGCGATCAGCGACCGCGTCATCGTGCTGAAAGAAGGCCGCATCAGCGATGAACTTCAACGCGAGGCGGCAACAAAGGAACGGGTAATGCTTGCAGCCACTGGCTGACCACTATTACAGGCGACAAGGAGAGACAGATGAAACGGATCGTTTTTACAGGCGGCAGTGGCAAAGCCGGGCGGCATGTTGTTCCCCACCTTCAGGGTAAGGGTTATCAGATCCTCAACGTAGACCTGAAGCCGCTTGACCTGCCCGGGGTGAATACGCTGCTCACCGACCTGACTGACAGCGGTGCCACTTTTAACGCGCTGACCACACATTTCGGCTTCGACGGGTTCGAGGCAGGACAGCCCGCCCTTCCCCCCGACGCAGTGGTGCATTTCGCCGCCATCCCGCGTGTCCTGCTCGAGCCCGACAACGTGACCTTCGCCGCAAATGTGGTCAGCACTTACAACGTCATCGAGGCGGCGATGAAACTTGGCGTGCGTAAGGTCATCGTGGCATCGTCAGAAACTACCTACGGCGTCTGCTTTGCAGAAGGTGACAGAGATTTCCACTGCTTCCCGTTGGACGAAGACTATGACAGCGACCCGCAGGACAGCTACGGCCTGTCGAAGGTATGCAACGAGAAGACCGCTCGCGCCTTTGCCGAACGCTATGGCGCGGACATCTACGCGCTGCGCATCGGCAATGTGATCGAGCCACACGAATACGGCATGTTCAATGCCTTCCTAGAAAACCCGCCTAGCCGCAAACGCAACGCGTGGAGCTACATCGACGCCCGCGACCTAGGCGAGATCGTGCATCTGTGCCTGCAAAAAGACGGGCTGGGCTATGAAGTGTTCAACGCGGTGAACGACACGATCACTGCGATCACTCCGACCCAGGAATTCTTGCGCACCCATTGTCCAAACACCCCTATCACGCGGCCGATGGCCGATGACGAGGCGCCGATCTCCAATCTGAAGGCACGCGATGTACTGGGCTTTCGTGAGTCCCATCCTTGGCGAAAATATGTGACGCTTTGAGCGGTTCGCTGGGCCGCCTGCATGTCGCTCGGCCCTAGACTAAAAGGTTACGATGTGACAACTGATATTGGCTGTACGCCAACCACGGAGCGGTTGTGTGAAGCCGATCAAACCGAAACAGAGACTGCCCGACCGCAAAAGCAAAGTGACGGTGCGCGAGGTTGCGCTATTGGCACAGGTCAGCGAGTCGACTGTCTCGCGAATTATGCGCAACTCGTCTCTCGTCGCGGAAGAGACCCGCGACCGCGTTTTGCAGGCGGCCCGTGCGCTTGGTTATGTGCCCAACCGCATTGCGGGGTCTCTTGCGTCGCTCGATCCGTTCCTGGTGGGGGTGGTAATCCCATCGCTGTCAAACATCGTGTTCCCCGAAGTACTTCAGGGCATCCAGGCTGGCCTTGCCCGCAGCGACCTACAGGCGGTGATCTCGACTACCGATTACGACATGGGCCGCGAAGAGGCGACCGTACGCGGGCTTTTAGCTTGGAAGCCTGCGGCGATCCTCTTGGCCGGATTCGACCATACAGTTGTAACCCGGCGCATGCTGGACCAAAGTGGGATTCGCGTGGTGGAGATGATGGACATCGATTCTGCTCCGATCGATGTAGCGGTGGGCACCTCACATCGCAGTGCAGGGCTCGCAATCGGAAGGCACCTGATTTCAAAGGGCTATCGCTGTTTTGGCTATGTTGGTCATGACTGGGCCACCGATCGCCGCGCCAGGCTTCGGTATGACGGGGTATGTGCCGCGCTGGCCGAGGCCGGGCTCAGTCTATGTGCCCACGCGCTCTGCGAAGGCGCAAGCTCGGTCGGGATGGGGCGCGCCCTAACGGCGCAACTGCGGGCGGAGGCGCCACAAGTCGAGGTTGCCGTCTACTCTAACGATGACATGGCCTTGGGCGGCGTGTTCCACGCACTGAGCCGGGGGCTGCGCCTGCCCGAGGATTTCGCGATCTTCGGCTTCAACGGGCTCGACATCGGGCGAGAACTGCCCCAGCCGTTGTCTACGCTGCGCACCAATCGCTTCCTCATCGGCCAGCGAGCGATCGAAGCGATCCTCGATCAGCCGGAACGCCCGGCCACTCCTGCCGTAATTGACACCGGCTTCGAAATATTCCCCGGCGCGACCGCCTGACTCTGACTACGATCGCAGGGGATTACCCCCCCCTCCCCTGCGGTTCGGGAGCGTGAATAGTATGGCCAAGGTGGCCGCAAGCCGATTAATAGGTCAGACCCTAGCGATAAGCAGGGGAAGGTGCATCGACTGCCGCGGCTCTGGCACCTTCCAAAACGACATGCTGCAACTTGCTGAAGATGGCATAGCGCGCATCGTGCCAGCCAACGTCCTTTCCCGCAAAGGGTTCATGCCGGCCGACCTGGCCCGACATGGCCGCCATTGCATCAACGATTCGGGGGAACACGCCACCCGCCACGCCGCCAAGCATGGCGGATCCGAGCAGAACCGGCTCTTGGGTCCGGGGCACTGAGACAGGCAGGCCGGTAGCATCCGCGAGAAGCTGTCGGACGACCGGCGCACGCCCTGCACCACCGCTGATGACGATGGTCTTAACTTTTGCACCGCTGTTTCTTTGCGCCTCGACGATTTGCCGTAGCCCGTAGCCAAGGCCAAGGATCCCGGCAACATATAGCCGAACAAGGCTATCCACCCCCGTGTCCATTCCAAGTCCGGCGATGATGGCTCGGGTGTGCGGGTCGGCGTGGGGTGCGCGATTGCCCAAAAAATCCGGCACTACATGAAGCCCCTCGGCTAATCGTGCCACCCCCTCTGCCGCGGCCCCCGCGGCTTCAGCTTGCCGAGCCAGCCAATCTGGCAGACTGCATCCTTGGGCCGTCGCTCGGGCAGCAGCTTCGCTGCTGGCAGGATGAAAGCGGACAAGATGGTCGATCGCGGCTCCCGCGACGGACTGGCCACCTTCGTTAAGCCATGCGCCCGGCACCATGGCCGCATAGTATGGCCCCCAGACACCGGGCACGAAGACGGGATCGCGCGTCGTCGTCATCGTGCAAGATGATGTGCCAAAGACATAGGCCATGCAGTCCTCGGCCCCCTGCCCCGGCACGCCACCAACGGTGCCGATTCCTCCGGCATGGGCGTCGATCAACCCTGCCGCTACCGGCGTTCCCGCCCGCAAGCCGAGCGCGACGGCGCTTTCCGTGCTCAGGCCAGTGCCGACCGCCGTGCCGGGCTCCACGATCTTTCGCCCGATCCGGAGGAATTGTTCGTCGGCAAGGACGCCCAGCCCGATCGCCCGGAAATAGGCGCCATCCCAGCGCGCTTCATGCGCCAGATATGTCCATTTGCAGGTCACCGTGCAGATCGAGCGTGCAAGATCGCCGGTCGCCCGCCAAGTAAGGTAGTCAGTCAGATCGAAGAAATGCTCTGCAGCGTCGAATGTCTCGGGCCGGTTTTCCTTCAACCACAGCAGTTTGGGCGTTTCCATCTCGGGCGAGATACGTCCGCCGACGTAGCGCAGCACGTCATGGCCGCCCGCGTTGATCCGTTCGGCCTGCGCCACCGCGCGGTGGTCCATCCAAACGATGACGTTACGCTCGGGGTCTTCGGATGGGCCGACAGGCAGGTGCCGGCCACCCGGCCCAACCACGACGAGCGAACACGTGGCGTCGAAACCGATCCCCGCAATCCGGTCCGCGCGCACCCCACTTGCGGCGACCGCCTCGCGCACCGCCCGGCAGACGGCCTCCCATATCTGGTTTGCCGATTGCTCGACAATGGCGCCCTCTTCCCGAAACAGGTCGATGTCGCACTTTGCCATGGTGACCAACGCCCCCGCGGTGTCGAAAACGCCCGCCCGCGCGCTGCCCGTGCCCACATCGACACCGATGAGATAGGGAGGCCCTTGCCGCCCGTCGAAGTCAGTCGTCATCGTCCCCACCATTTCCCGACACTCGGGCCCGGCCGCGTATGGCACCCTGCATGCAGATACATGAGACCAGCCACCAGACGCTGCGATGACTCCGGTCGTCCCATGGGCGACGGGAAGAACCCGACACACTCAGTCTCGCAGAATTCCCAGTCTACCAGCTCTGCAAGCTTTACCAACACATAGCCCATGTCGATCATCTCGAGCAGACGCGGACGGGGGCGATCATCTTGTTCCTCAGGGCGCAGGCAGTGCTTCATCGCGGCTTCCAAATTTAAAAGGGTTTTCAAGTAAATCAAAAAAATCTAGCAAGGATTGGCGAGCGGTGCGTCGCTAGTATCGCTGAAAATGAATGCCGTAGGGTACGTTCAGGCCGGAGACTGGTTACGAAGCCTGGCCCTAGACACCAGGCGACGGTCAGTTGCGTCGGGCCATCGCCTCGAGTGGCTGCGGGCGGATACGGTCGGCGTGCCCGGCAGTACCAAACGCCTCGAACCGCTGACGGCATATGTCAGTCATCAGCGCCATCGCGGGCTTAAGGTATTTGCGCGGGTCGAACTCGGTCGGGTTTTCCACAAGCGTTTTGCGAATGGCGGCAGTCATGGCGAGCCGGTTGTCGGTATCGATGTTCACCTTGCGCACACCACTCTTGATACCGCGCTGGATCTCGTCGACCGGCACACCCCAGGTCGGTTTGATGTCCCCGCCATAGGAGTTGATAATCGCCTGCAGGTCCTCGGGCACGGAAGATGAGCCGTGCATTACTAGGTGAGTATTGGGAAGGCGGCGGTGGATCTCTTCAATCACGGACATGGCAAGGACCTTGCCGTCTGGCTTACGAGTAAATTTGTAGGCGCCGTGGCTCGTCCCCATCGCCACCGCCAACGCATCCACGCGCGTATCCGCCACGAAGCGCTCAGCCTCGGCCGGATCGGTCAGAAGTTGATTTTCGCTCAGTTTTTCAGTCGCGCCGTGACCATCTTCCTGATCACCCATCCCGGTTTCAAGCGATCCGAGCACCCCCAGTTCTCCCTCGACCGAGACACCACATGCATGCGCCATCTCCACCACGCGGCGAGTAAGGTCGGCATTGTAGGCATAATCCGCAGGCGTCTTGCCATCCTCGCGAAGCGACCCGTCCATCATGACCGAGGTAAACCCGTTCTGGATCGCCGTGGCGCAGGTAGCCAGATTGTTGCCGTGGTCAAGGTGCATACAGACAGGGATATCGGGATACATCTCAGTCATCCCATCAATAAGCCGTGCCAACATACGGTCGCCCGCATAAGCTCGCGCGCCCTGGCTTGCCTGCAGGATGACGGGTGCATTGCTGGCTTTTGCGGCAGCCATGACAGCAAGCCCCTGTTCCATGTTGGAAATGTTGAACGCCGGCACGGCATATCCGTGGTCCGCAGCGTGATCGAGAAGTTGGCGGAGAGTAATCCGAGCCATGTTGTCAGTCCTTGCTCGGGGCGGAGAGGTAGCGGCCGACAATTTCGACCTCTTCTGCGGCGCCGAAAATGAGGGGGGAGTGCTCGTGAAGCGCAGACGGCGTTCGGTCAAGGATGGGACTTTGGCCGTCCGTCGCGGCGCCGCCGGCCTGTTCGATCAGGAAGGCGATGGGGCCCGCCTCGTAGATCAGGCGCAGTCGCCCGCTCTCATATCCTTTCCGGCGGTCTGCGGGATACATGAAGAACCCGCCGACCAGCAGGATGCGGTGCAATTCACCCACAGCCGCCGCCAGCCATCGCATGTTGAAATCGCGCCCACGGGGACCATCCCGCCCCGCGCGCAAGTCCAGTGCATAGGACTTCAGCCCGTCAGGCCAGTGGCGTTCGTTCGACGCGTTATAGGCAATCGTCTCTGCCTGCGCCGACAGCTGGACCTGTTCGTGCGAAATACGGAACCCGCCCAAATCCCGATCAAAGGTCGCGATGGTGACCCCGTTGCCCAGCGAAAAGCCGAAATCGGTCGAATGCCCGAACGAGGCATAGCCTGCCGCTACGATGGCCCGGCCGGAACGCAGAAACCCTTCAGGTGCCGCCGGGAGAACGGAAAACAGCAAGCCCAGTGGGGCGCCAATGCCGATGCTGCCAGAGCCGTCGATTGGGTCGATGGCCACGTCATATGCCCCATCGGGATCTAGGCAGATGACCTCCTCTGCCTCTTCGGAGAGAACAAGACGCACGCCCGCACGGCCAAGCGCGGAAACCATATGTTCATGCGCACCTACATCGAGCGCCTTCTGCGCATCACCACTGTCGTTTTTGCCGACAATTGCCTTGGGATCGCCCGGCAGAAGCCCCGCCGCCAGCCGGTCGGCCAGTGGCGGAGTGGCCCCGGCAATGGCGGCGACGATAGCCGCCACAGCCCCCTTCGGGCGCAAGAGTTTATCAAGCAGCGTCCCGCGCGGGAGGCCATCGTTAGGCAAGAGAAGCATGGCTGATCTCTGATTAATCATCAACTACCGCGCCAAAAGTTGGCTTAGCCGCCACATCGATACTCTCACTTGGCTCCAACGCATTCGCAGCTCTACCTACAGGCCAACCCCGTTTTCCATGTCATCATCGTCGAGCTGAAAATTTAGCTTTCAAGTCCGCGGCATGAAACAACAGCTAACCGCCACACCGACTGACCGAACTTTTGCATGAGCATTGCGAACCGCGCTCTCTGTTATGTCGAACTTAAAACCCTGCTCAGCAGACACACCTGCGATTTTAGAAACATACAAGTCGCCTGCGATTCAATGCGGTTTTAGCAGGGTCACATTGAAGGGACGCTACATCGTCACCAAATGTAATTCTGCATACATAGAATCATAACTCCACGATGCGTTAACCCACTAGAAATAAGCTAACGGCAGTGACGCAGTCAAAAAATCGCCCGTCCAGACTTGGAAATATCGACTGCATACCGGTAATCCCATAGAACTTACGTTTAGCAGATAATGCCCCCTTTAAATACATAAATGAACGCCCCCGAGAGAGATCCGCGACATTTCTTTAGAAACGAATGCGCTCATTGGCGGCTCCTTAGCAGAGATCGAATGATAGGGCGTATCGACACCCTTATCGAGACTTTACGAATTGTAAATCTTAATCGCGGGCCATGGATCGTCGCCAGAAGCCGCGAGCTCCCTGATTCATACCTGTTAAGCGATACATTCAGTCAACGACCACAAGTTCTGCCATACGCCGGATCATAAAGTACCCTACTGTTGCGCCGGCATCCTGATGTCCCACAGTCTTTTGTTGAAAGGCCGCTGCTTTGCCGTGTTGGGCAACCATTGATTTTGTTGCTTCGAGCGCCGTTGCGCCCGCTTCAGCAGCAGCATACAAAGCCGTGGGCACAGCTGCTGCCATCGATGCCTGCGTTCGCATTGTGGTAGCAATCGGATCGAGCACGTCGAGTAGGGTCTTGTCGCCTACCTTTGCCTTGCCGCGCTCTGCCACACCGTCGCGGTAGGCCTTCCAGAAGTCGGAGAGCGCGACAGTATCCAATATTTTCCTTCCCTCTACAGCATTGCTCGCACGCAAAAAACCAGTGGCGGTGAGTGTGCCCATTGTCGACGGCGCGGCGCGAGCTATCGCGATTCCGGCGCTACGCAAAAGCCTAGAGATATCTGAAGAATCGCCTTCGGCCAGAACCGTTTCGGCCGCAGCGGCAAACGACTTAGCCATAGTTATACCCAGGTCACTGTCACCCACTTTTCCGTCCAACGCAATTAGAAATTCCCTCTGCTCGACGAAAAGATTTCTCCAGCTTACGAAAAGTTCAACGACCCCTGCAGCATCAAAAGCTTTTAGTGTCACAGCATCACCCGACATTCTTAAAGAATGGCGTGTTAGCCGGTGCGGCCATTAATGTATCAAGTTCTGCGTCGAGATGCAGGATGGAAATAGACGCGCCGGCCATTTCCATTGAAGTCGCAAATTCGCCGACCCAGACATGGGCCACCGACACTTCGCGCCCCTCAAGAAGCTGCGATACGCGGCGAAATAGGATGTACAACTCTTCCAGTGGCGTGCCGCCCAAGCCGTTGATAAGCACCGCGACCCGGTCGCCGCACTTATAGTCGGTCTCCTCAAAAATACGTTCCATCATCTCATCGACGATTATATCAGCAGCTGCAAGTTTTTTTCGAATTATACCGGGTTCACCATGAATTCCCATACCGATTTCCATCTCGTCCTCCCCGATCGAAAATGTAGCATGTCCGATTTCGGGAACAACACAACTTGAAAGCGCAACGCCTATGGTTCGCGTACGCTGTCGCACTTTGTTCGCGACGCGGACAACTTCTTCAAGCGGCCGCCCTTCTCTAGCTGCCGCCCCGGCGGCTTTGTATATAAAGAAGATCCCTGCGACACCACGGCGCTTATGCTCCTCACCAACAACGGAAGAAGCTAAGTCATCATTTCCGACGACTTGTTTGACTGTGATGCCATCCAGGCCGGCAAGTTCAGCCGCCATATCGAAATTGATTATGTCGCCGCTGTAGTTACCATAAACGTAGAGAACACCCGCGCCTTGGTCGATCCGTTTGGTCACCTGGTACATCTGTTCGGCGCTCGGGGATTGAAATACATCACCTACTGCAGCGC
>JAGWVA010000053.1 GCA_028875855.1 Paracoccaceae bacterium | reverse complement strand
GCCGCTTTCTCATGTATCCATGCTTCGTCACCGTCGAAAGAGGCGGCGCGAACGGTGGCATCGCGCCGCGAACAGACTTTGCCGCTGGGGCATCTGACGCCAAGCCCGGAGCCGATCAAGGAGCACGCTCTTGTCATCGTGGGATTGGCTGCCCACATAGGTGTGCAAGTCTGGCCTTGAAAGGGGATGTGATGCCCGTCGCAATCAATGGCCGGGTTTCCCCGTTCATCCCACGTGACGGCAGTCTAGGAAAGGCAGCCTGTGGCTGCGGAACCGCTGGACCGCGCCATACCCCCTTTGCACGACTGCCTGAACCCACTGCGACGCGGACCTGATCGGTGCCGACAGGCCCGGCCGATGTGCCGTGCCGCTGGCGCCATTGCGCGCCAAGTGCCGATCCGTAGCACGAAGAGATTGGAGTTGCCTTGACCTCTAAATCCGACAAGACGAACCGCTTGAAGAAGTGGACACCCGACGGCATGGGCCCGCTGGACCGGACGGCCTCGACCGCACGCGCCATCGTCGAGGACGAGGCAAGCCGGCGCGCGGAAAAGACCGAACGTCTGCGTGCCGCACGGCTTGCGAAGGAACATCCGAGCGGCGATCCCGCCGGCGATGGCGGGGATGAGGCGGATTGACGGGGGGGAAGGCGCTTCTCCGGGTCACATAGTTATTGTGCGGCGCATCCATGCCTGCGAAAGCAGTTGATCACCTTTCCGCGGCGGATGGCCCCGGCCCGACACTGGATCCTGCATACATGAAGCGAAGCATATCTTGAGAGACCTCGCCACCCCTGACCTTGCGATGCCGCGAGATGATATTGGCCCGGCCCGCGACTGGGTCCGCGTTCTCGCACGCTACCGCGCCCCCTCGGCAAGTCGCAGCATCCTTGAACTGGTCGTAACGTTCGTCCCCTTCGTCAGCTTGATGGCGGCGGCTTTCCGTGCGAGCCATATCAGCCCGGCTTTGACCCTTGTGGTGTCCATCCTGAATGCAGGCTTTCTTGTGCGCCTGTTCATCATTCAGCACGATTGCAGCCACGGGTCGCTGTTCGTCAATCGGCATGCGAATGACTGGATCGGTCGGGCCCTTGGTGTGCTGACACTGACGCCCTATGACGTGTGGCGGCGCACCCATTCCATTCACCATGCCTCGTCCGGCAACCTTGACCGCCGTGGCATAGGCGACATGCCGACGCTGACGGTGGCGGAATATCTCGGCAGATCGACGGCGCGCCGTTTCTTCTATCGACTGATGCGCCAGCCGCTGGTGATGTTCGGCATCCTGCCCGCGTATCTGTTCCTGCTGCAGAACCGCTTGCCAATCGGGCTCATGCGGTCCGGATCACGTTATTGGATCAGTGCCATGCTGACCAATGCAGGCACGGCTGCGGCCATCGGCGCTGCGATCTGGTACCTGGGGGGCGTGCCGACGGTTCTTGTGATCCTGCCGACGATCCTTGTCGCGGCAGCGATCGGGGTGTGGCTTTTCTACGTGCAGCACCAGTTCGCTGAGACGGTCTGGGACCGCATGACTGCCTGGGACCTGCACGAGGCGGCGCTGCATGGCAGCTCGCACTACGTGTTACCGCCGATCCTGCGATGGTTCTCGGGTAATATCGGCATTCACCACATTCACCATCTTTACAGCCGGATCCCGTTCTACCGCCTGCCTGAAGTGCTTCTCGACCATCCCGCCCTTGAGAAAGTGCAACGGTTGACGCTGCGCGAAAGCCTGCGCTGCGCCCGCCTGCATTTGTGGGATGAACAGCAACGAAGGCTGGTGGCCTTCAGCGAGGCGCATCCCGGCACAGGCACGCGGCCCTGAAGCGGGTCGCCGCCTCACCCGTTCCACAAATGCGGTCCGGGTGAAGCATTGCGCGCCCCGCGGTGCCGCCCGCGTCAGCTCATCAGAGATTCGGGCACGAAGCCCGCAGACCGCGCTGCCGAGATGAAGGTGCGGCGGGCCTTCAGTCCGCCAGCACCAGAAGGTCGCGTGCGGCGACGCTGATTTCGGCTTTGGTTCCGACAGCGGGCGGGGGGGCGTCGGGGCGGTTGAAGGTGTCGAGCGAGATCGAATGGCCCGCGACCTCCATCCGCACCCGGATCACCGAGCCGAGGAAGTTCACATCGCGGATCAGGCCCGAAAGCGTCACGTCATGCCCCTCGCGCTGGCCGAGCGCGATCACCTCGGGGCGCAGCGCGAGGCTGATCGCCTCGCCCGCGCCGTTCAGGCTGCGGTTCAGCGCGACCGGCGTTTCGCCCACCTGCACATGGCCCCGAGCGGCGTCCAGCACACGCGCATCGAGCAGGTTCAGCGTGCCCACGAACTGCGCCACGAAGCGGGTCGTGGGGCGGTTGTAGATCTCGAACGGGGTGCCGACCTGATCGGCGATGCCCTGATGCATGACCACGATCCGGTCCGAGATCGACAGCGCCTCTTCCTGATCGTGGGTGACGAAGATCGTCGTGATGCCAAGCTGCTTCTGGATCGAGCGGATCTCCTCGCGCAGGCTGACGCGGATCTTGGCGTCCAGCGCCGAGAGCGGCTCGTCAAGCAGCAGGACGCGGGGCTTCGGCGCCAGCGCCCGGGCCAGGGCCACGCGCTGCTGCTGGCCGCCCGAGAGCTGGAACGGGTAGCGCTCGCCCAGATCGCGCAGGCCGATGAGCCTCAGCATCTCGTCCACGCGGGCGTCGATCTCGGCCTTGGGCATCCGCGCGACACGCAGACCGAAGCCCACGTTCTGCGCCACGTTGAGGTTCGGGAAAAGCGCGTAGGCCTGAAACACCATGCCGATGTTGCGCTGGTTCGGCCGTAGCCGCGTGACGTCCTGCCCGTCGATCCCGATCGCGCCCGAGGTCGGCGTCTCGAACCCCGCCACCATGCGCAGCACCGTGGTCTTGCCGCAGCCCGAGGGCCCGAGGAAGGACACGAACTCCCCCTGCGCCACGGAGAGGTTGAAGTCCTTCACGACGGTATTGGCGCCGAAGGCTTTCTTGACGGAATTCAGGGTAAGGAAGCTCATTGGGCTTTGCTCGTCGATGCAGAGGAACGGATGCGGGGCAGCAGCCGCTGACCCGGTTTGCGGTTGGCGAAGGCCTGCATGGCAGCCATCAGAAGCCATGTCAGCGCGAAGCTCATGATCGCCAGCGCCGCCGGTTCATAGGCGCGGTCCTGACCGAGTTGCACCATGTAGGGGCCGAAGGCGGGGCGGTTCAGCAGGCTTGCCAGAACGAATTCGCCGAGCGAGATCGAGAAGGTCAGGAACGCGCCCGACACGATGGCCGACCGCACGTTCGGGAAGATGATGTCCACGATGGTCCGCCAGCGCGAGGCGCCAAGGCTTTCGGCGGCCTCGGTCAGCGTGGCGATGTCGATCGCGGCCATGCCGTTGTCCACCGCGCGGAACATGTAGGGCAGCGACAGGATCACGTAGCCCATCACCAGCAGGATGTTCGTGCCCATCTCGGACATGGTCAGCGGCAGGAACGATCCCGTGCCGAACAGCCGCAGGTGGCCGAAGACCAGCACGACCGGCGGAATGATGAGCGGCAGCAGCGACAGGAACTCGACCACCGGGCGCAGCTTCGGCAGGCGCAGCCGCACCCAATAGGCCGTCGGCACCACGAGGATCGCACCCAGCAGGATGGCCGCGAAAGAGGCCACCGCCGAGAAGGTCAGCGTGCTGATGAACTCGTCGCTGTGAAAGACCGAGCGATAGGCCGCGAAGGACAAATAGCCCCGCTTCATGTGCAGCGAGAATTCGAAGGCGGCAAAGAGCGGGATCAGGAAATAGGCCGCCGCCAGCAGCACGATCAGCGTCGAGAAGATGGGAAAGCGCCGCTTCATTTCTGCCACCGCTCCGCCCGGCTGCGCAGGACGAGGTAAAGGGTGTTGGAAAAGATCATGATGAAGATCATCCCGAGCGCCAGCGCGTAGCCGAGGTTGGGGTTGTAAAGCACGTTGCCGCGGATCTGCTGGAAGAGCAGGATCGGCACGACCGAGAAGTTCGACCCCGTCAGGGCGATCACGGTCGCCAGCGTGCCGAAGGCATTGGCGAACAAGAGCAGGAAGCAGCCCAGCACCGACGGCGCCAGCACCGGCGCGCCGACCATCCGCCAGAACTGGAACGGGCTTGCGCCAAGGCTCTCGGCGGCCTCGCGCCACTCGGTTCTCAGCCCCTCCATCGCCGGGGTGATGACCAGCAGCATGAGCGGCATCTGGAAGTAGAGGTAGGTCAGCGCCAGCCCCCAGAACGAGAAAAGCGAAAAGCCCGTGGCGTAAAGGTTGAACCCGAAGGCGTCGCGCAGCACCACGGTCACAAGGCCAAGCCGCCCGAAGGTCGCGATGAAGGCGAAGGCCAGCGGCACGCCCGCGAAGTTGGAGGCCACGCCCGAGAAGGTGGTGACCGCGTTGCGCAGCCATTTCGGCATCCCCCCGAGGATCAGCGCATAGGCCAGAAGCGTGCCGGTCACCGTGCCGATGGCGGCCGAGGCGAAGCTCAGACGGATCGACAGCCAATAGGAGGTCGCGATGCTGGGGGACGACAGGTCGAGGATGTTCTGGAAGGTGAAATGCCCGGCCTGATCCTGAAAGGCGCCGCTCACGAGATAGAAGACCGGCCAGATCAGGAACAGGGTGAGGAAGGCGAAATACGGCAGCACGCCCAGCCAGTCCCAGCGGCCGCGCGCGGCGCGCGGGCTGGCGCGTCCGGGGCGCTGTTCGGGCGATGAAAGGTCGGTCGTCGTTCCGTCGGGGATGGCTGTCATGGTTCCATCGGTGCCTGGCCGGAGGGCCCGGCCCATAAGGAAGACGCCGGGGCGTGCCCCGGCATCAAGGGAAAGGGGGGCCGGCGAACCGGCACCCGGGTCTTACTTCGCGCCCATTTCCTTGGCCCAGTTGGCCGCGGTGGCCTTCTTGGCGTCGGCCTGCTCGGCCAGCGTCGGGAACACGGCCTTGGCGTAGTTCGCCGCCGGCGGCAGCTTCGCCATCAGGTCGGCCGGCAGCTTGTTCGCCTTGGCCAGCGCGTTGAAGCGGATCGGGTGGCAGTAGCCCTTCAGCCACAGCAGCTGACCCTCGTCCGAATAGAGGAACTCCATCCAGAGCTTCGCGGCGTTCGGGTGCGGCGCGTAGGCCGAGATCGCCTGGATATAGACGCCGGCAACGACGGCATCCGAGGGAACGACCACGTCAACCGGCGGGTTGCCGGCCAGCTTGTCGCGCATCGCGAGCAGGTTGTAGTCCCAGTCGAAGTAGATTGGCGTGGTGCCTTGGGCGAGGTTCTGGGCGTTGCCGTTGACCGGAACCATGTTGCCGCTCTGCTTCATCGCTTTCCAGTAGGCGATGCCGTCGTTGAGCGCCTTGGCGCCGGTGGCCTTCGGGTCCTTGGACAGGCCGGCCGCATAGACCGTCATCATGGTCGAGTTGCCGGTGCGCGGATCGCCCGGGATCGCCACGGCGTTCTTGTAGGCGGCCTTGGTCAGGTCGGCGAAGCTCGTGGGCACGTTCTTGACGATGTCCTTGTTCACGCCGAAAGCCAGCACGCCATAGTAGTCGCCATACCAGTAGCCGTCGGCGTCCTTGGCATTGGCCGGGATCTCGTTCCAGGTCGCGACCTTGTAGGGCTGGATGAGGCCGTCCTTCTTGGCCGAGGGGCCAAAGCCCAGACCCACGTCGATGACGTCGGGCGCCTGCGGGCCGGTGTTGCCCTTGTTGGCCTTGATCGCCTCGATCTCGTCGCCCGAACCGGCGTTCGGGTTCAGTTCGTTCACCCGGATGCCCGGATATTTCTTCTTGAACGCGGCGATGACGTCGCCATAGCCGCACCAGTCATGCGGCAGCGCGATCGTGGTCAGCTGGCCTTCCTTCTTCGCCGCGGCGTAAAGCGCGTCGAGATTGGCAGCCGTCGCGGTCCCGGCGACGCCGATCAGCGCGAGGGCGCTGACCGCGATCGAGATACGCTTGTTGAAGGTCATTCGGGTGTCTCCCCATTGATGAATGTCCACTGGCAGCGTCGCGGCCCGCCGGGCACAAGAGTGAGAAGGCCGCCGGCCCGGGGGCCGCGACAGCATGGTCTTCCTCACCCATGGCATGCCAGGGAGCGTCGTTGTCAGTCAGGGGATGCCCTACCACCGCCGCTTGACGGTTCTGTAAACATTGATGAATTTTTGATGACATTGCCCTATGGGTGCCGTATCGGCGCCGTCTCGGCTGAATTGTCCCCGCTTCGGAAACAGTTCATTTCGACATTTCATCATAATACCGAAAGCCCGCCTCTGGCCTGCCCGAAACCTGCCCCGATTTCACGCCAGAGTGATCTCACGGCATTCAGAACAGTCGCGCCGCAACCAAGGAGCAAGACGATGGCCCGAGCCAGCCACTTCATCGCCCGCCTGCTTGGCACCCGTCAGGAGGTGGAAAGCCCGTTCGAGATCCGCCTTGCGCAGCTTGGGCGTGCGTTCGCCCGGCCCCATCGCAACGACATGGCGACCGTGTTCAGAAGTCGACCGTCACGCCGGGCAGTCTGAGCGTCGTGATGAGGTCGCGCAGTTCCTGACGCGCGGCCACGTTCGAGATGTTGAGCTGTTCGACCCCGAGGTCCCGCAGATCGAGCAGCGTCAGCCCGCGCGGGAACAGCTCGCGGAAGATGACACGCTCGGAAAAACCGGGGGCGACGCGGAAGCCGATGCGGCGCGACAGATCCTCCAGCGCGCTGCCGACCTTGCGTTTGTTGTGCATCTGCTGCGCGCCAAGACGGTTGCGCAGGACAATCCAGTCGATGGGCTTCAGGCCCGCCTGCGCGCGCAGCTGACGCGCATTCCACACCATTTCCGCATAGATCGACGGGCCAAGCACCTTGTTGGTATCGGCATCGATATGCGCCAGCAGGTCGAAGTCGATGAAACTGTCGTTCATCGGCGTCACCAGCGTATCGGCGAGCGAATGGGCCACCTGGCTGAGCCGGGTATGCGAGCCGGGGCAGTCGATCACGATGAAATCCGACGTCGTCTCAAGCTCGGTCACGGCGGTGGAAATGCGGTGATCGAAGGGATTCGCCCCTTCGGGCAGGGCGGCGCGGTCCACCTCGGGCATCGCGTGAAAGACCGGGCTCGGAACCTCGAGGCCAGCCTTCGCCAGATAGGCGCGGCGGTTCTCGAGATAACGGCCGAAGCTTTGCTGGCGCAGGTCGAGGTCAAGCGCCCCGACACGGAACCCCATGCGGGCGAGGGCGGTTGCCACATGCATGCACGTGGTCGATTTTCCCGAACCGCCCTTTTCGTTCCCGAAGACGATGATATGCGCCACGATCCCACTTCCCGATCCAGACAAAGAAAAGCGCGCCGGAACCCGGCGCGCCTGCACTTTATGGTGTGGGCTTCCGGATGGGAAGCCGCTCGAATCAGAAGCCGAGGCCGGCGTATTTGTTCTTGAACTTCGACACGCGCCCGCCGGTATCCATCAGCTTGGCGCTGCCGCCGGTCCAGGCGGGGTGCGCGAGCGGATCGATGTCCAGCGCCATCTGGTCGCCGTCCTTGCCCCAGGTCGAACGGGTGCGGAAGGTCGAACCGTCGGTCATCTTCACTTCGATGAAGTGGTATTCGGGGTGGGTATTCTCTTTCATGGTCCCGCTCCTTACGCTTCGGCGCCGTCTTTGGGCTTGTAGTTCGCGACTTCGGCGATCCGGGCCGACTTGCCGCGGCGATCGCGCAGGTAGTAGAGCTTCGCGCGGCGCACGCGGCCGCGGCGGACCACTTCGATCGAATCGATGTTGGTCGAATAGAGCGGGAACACACGTTCCACGCCTTCGCCGAACGAGATCTTGCGCACGGTGAACGAGGCCGACAGCGTCGAGCCGCCCTTGCGGCCGATGCAGACGCCTTCGTAGTTCTGCACGCGCGACCGCGAACCTTCGGTCACCTTGTAGCCGACGCGCACGGTGTCGCCGGCCTTGAAATCCGGGATGGTCTTGCCAAGCGAGGCGATCTGCTCGGCTTCGAGTTGCGCGATAATGTCCATCGCCATTCCTCTGTTTCGCGCGGTTTACCCGCTGTGTGATGCTACCTCAGAGCTCTTGGTCTTCACCCGGGTCCCTACCGTGTTTGGCACAGTAAGCCCGCCAGAGGTCAGGTCTGCGTTCCTTGGTCAGCCTTTCGGCCATGTCCCGCCTCCAGTCGGTTATCTTCGCGTGATGACCGGACAGAAGAACCTCCGGTATCGCGCGACCGTCCCAGAGCGGGGGTCGTGTGTACTGCGGAAATTCAAGAAGTCCGTCCGAAAAGGATTCCTCTTCGGCGGACATCTGATTCCCGAGCACGCGGGGTATAAGGCGAACGGTCGCGTCGATCAAGGCCTGTGCCGCGATCTCGCCGCCCGTCAGGACAAAATCGCCAAGGCTGACCTCTTCGATCGCATAGGCGTCCAGCACGCGCTGGTCCACGCCTTCGAACCGGCCGCACAGAAGGGTGATCCCGTCCGTCGTGGCCCAGCGGCGCGCCATGTCCTGCGTGAAGGGCCGCCCGCGCGGGGACAGATAGACCACCGGCCAGCGTGCGCGGTCCGGGGGCGTGCCGATGGCGGCCTGATCAAGCGCCCTGGCGACGACATCGGCGCGCAGGACCATGCCCGCGCCGCCGCCTGCTGGCGTATCGTCCACGTTGCGATGCCGGCCTTCGCCAAAGGGGCGAAGGTCGATCGTCTCCAGCGCCCAAAGCCCCTGATCGAGCGCCTTGCCCGTCAGGCTCAGCCCGAGGGTGCCGGGAAAGGCATCGGGAAACAGCGTCACGATGCGCGCGGTCCATGCCCCCTTGACCTGCGGGGGGGCCATCAGGTCTCGCGGCTGGAGCGAGGCCGAAATCGTCAGGCGGCCATGCGATTTCGGCGTCTTCTCGGTCATGCGGGTTGGGTTGCCTTGTCGTCGGGTTTGCGGGCATCGGCACGGTCCTCGCGGCCGGCAAGCAGGGCAAGGACCAGGCAGATCGCGCCCACGATCAGCGGAACGATCGAAACGACGCCCGCCACCGTGGCAATGCCGCGCCCGATCGCGACGGCAAAGAAGACCAGCATCGCTTCGGCGCACAGGCGCGGAACCACCCTGCTGAGCGCCGCCGAATCGCGCCATGCGGCGACGCCCTGCGGCCAGATGTCGGGACGGAACAGCGCCAGCCGCAGCGCCGCGAGCGCGGCGAAGGCCAGCGTGGCGGTCCAGCCCAGATCACCGATCCCTGCGAGAAACGCGCCGAGGATCGGCAAGTAAGGCACGACATGCGCAACGGCACGAGAATTGGGGTGGCGAGAATCGGTGCGAGCTGCAGCCTTCGTCATTCGAGCAATCCTTCCGGTACATCTGCGATGATCCGGCCCGACGCCAGATCCACAGTCGGAACGATTTCACGGGTGAAAGGCAGAAGTGCGGCAGCTTTTTGGCCCGGACGTTGCACCTCGAGGATGTCGCCCGCGCCGTGGTTGTGCACTGCGCTGACGCGGCCGATCACCGCGCCGCCGGTGTCCAGCACCGTCAGGCCGATCAGGTCGGCATGGTAGAATTCGTCGTCGCCAAGCGAAGGCAGACGGGCGCGATCCGCGTGCAGCGTCGTGCCCTTCATCTCGTCGGCCTGCTCCCGCGAGGCGATGCCCGAGAGCCGGGCCGAGAACCCCTGCGGGATCGCGCGGGTCAGCGTCACGGTGAAACTGCGGGCGCCGTCCTGCGTGAACAGCGGCCCGTAGGAGGCGATGTCTTCGGGATTGGCACAGAAGCTTTTCAGCCGCACCTCGCCCCGGACGCCGAAGGCCCCGGCGATGGCGCCGACGCAGACAAGATCCTTTGGGGCGCGGGTGCGGTCGGTCATGGCGTCCTCTGCCACAGGCCGGGCGCGGGATTGCGCCCGGCGGGTGCTGCCAGCCGATTACTCGGCCGAGGCTTCCGCGGCCTTCTTGGCCTTCGCGGCGGCGCGCTCTTGCGCCTTCTTGCCCGGCTGGGCCTTCTTGGGGTTGCTGCGCTCGGTCTTCGTCGCGGCGCCGGCGGCCTCGAGGAAGCGCGCGACACGGTCGGTCGGCTGGGCGCCCTGACCCAGCCAGTAGGTCACGCGCTCCATGTTCATCTGGACGCGCTGCTCGCTGTCCTTGGGAAGCATCGGGTTGTAGGTGCCGAGCTTTTCAAGGAAGCGGCCGTCGCGCGGCATGCGGCTGTCGGTGGCGACGATGGCGTAGTGCGGGCGCTTCTTGGAGCCGCCGCGGGCCAGACGGATTTTCATGGACATGTCGTATCTCCTTGGGGGTTTGGGGTGCGGCGGAAGGCCGCCTACTTCTGCAGTCTCTCGTGGTGGCGGATCACTTCCGAGATGATGAACGCCAGGAATTTCTTGGCGAATTCGGGGTCGAGGTCGGCCTCTTGCGACAGCCGTTCCAGCCGCTCGATCTGGCGCGCCTCGCGCGCGGGGTCCGAGGGCGGCAGGGCGTGCTCGGCCTTGAGCCGGCCCACGGCCTGCGTGTGCTTGAACCGCTCGGCCAGCGTATAGACAAGGATCGCGTCCAGCCGGTCGATCGACTCGCGGTGCGCTTTCAGCAGTGCCTCTGCGCGGGCGGCGTCATCGAGAAGGGCGTCGTCACTCATGGCGGGCTCCGGTCAGTTGGGCGGTCGGGGCAAGGTCGGCCTCGGGCGCGGGATGGCGGTAGACATGCATCAGGCCGTGGCGCTCATGCGTGAAGGCGCCGTCGCGCCGCGCCCCAAGCCGCTCGCAGACGCGGGCCGAGGCGGTATTGGCCGGTTTCACGAGGCTGATCGCCGTGGTCCAGCCCATGACGCGGTAGGCATGGTCCCGCGCGGCACGGGCCGCTTCGGTGGCAAAGCCGTGCCCTTCCTGGCCATCGAACAGGTCCCAGCCGATCTCGGGCTCGGGCCAGCCGTGGGGCTGGAACGGGCCTACAAGCCCCGCGGGCGCGCCTGTGTCGCGGCGCTCCACGATCCAGCGGCCAAAGCCCTTGAGCTGCCAGTGCCCGATTTCCATGGCAAGCATCCGCCACGCCAGTTCCGCCGTCAGCGGCCCGCCCACGAAGTGCGAACGCGGACCCGCGTAGAAGGCGGAAAAGACGGGAAAGTCCTCCGTGCGCGGGGCGCGCAGGATCAGACGGTCCGTCTTCAGCGTGGGGATCTCGATCACGGTCACGCGGCGACCTCGTGCGGGGCGGGGTGACGGTAAAGCCGGGCGGGCTTTCCGCTGGGCGAGGTCCAGTCGGCCTCGAACCGCGCGCCCAGCCGTTCGGCCAGCGCGATCGAGCGGGCATTCTCGGGCGCGATGACAGAGATGATCGGTCCCCAGCCAAGCGTTTCGGCGGCATAGCTGCGCAGGCGCAGGGCGGCTTCGGACGCAAGGCCACGGCCCTCGAAACCGTCGTAAAGCGCCCAGCCCAGTTCGACCTCGGGCCAGCCCTCGGGGTTCCAGAAGCCGGCGCGGCCCGCGATCTTGCCGCTGTCGCGCTCGATCAGCGTGTAAAGCCCGTAGCCGTGCAAGAGCCAGTGACCCAGTTCCGCCGCGAAGGCCCGCCACGCCGCTGCGCGGGTCAGCGGGCCGCCCATGTGCTGGCTGCGATCGGACGCCATGAAGCCTGCATAGGCATCGAAGTCGCTGGCTTCGGGCGCGCGCAGGATCAGGCGGTCCGTCGTCAGGACCGGCGCGTGGATCAGCGCGGGGGCGGGGGAACGGGGGGCCATGCTACTTCTTCTTTCCGAAGCCGCCGAAGCCCGACAGGCCCTGCGGCAGTTTCGCCCCGCCAAGGCCCGGCAGGCCGCCGGGCATCCGGGGCATCCGGCCCTTCGCCAGCTCGGCCGCGGCCTTGAGCTGCTCGGGGTCCATGTTCTTGAGATCGGGCAGGCCGCCGGGCATCGCATCGCCCTTGCCCATCATGCTTTTCATGGCCTGCTTGAGCATGCCGCCCTTGCCCATCTTCTTCATCATGTCGGCCATCTGCCGGTGCATCTTCAGAAGCTTGTTCAACTCGGCCACGTCGAGACCCGCGCCCGCCGCGATCCGCTTCTTGCGGCTGGCCTGCAGCAGGTCGGGATGGGCGCGTTCCTTCTTCGTCATCGAGTTGATGAGCGCGATCTGGCGTTTCAGCATCTTGTCGTCGAAGCCCGCCGCCTCGGCCGCCTTCGACATCTTGCCCATGCCGGGCAGCATTCCCATGATCGACTGCATGCCCCCCATCTTGAGCATCTGCTCAAGCTGGGATTTCAGGTCGTTCATGTTGAAGAGACCCTTCTGGAACCGCTTCATCGCGCGTTCCATCTGCTCGGCCTCAAGCGTTTCCTGCGCCTTCTCGACCAGCGCCACGATGTCGCCCATGCCGAGGATGCGGCCCGCGACGCGCTCGGGCTCGAAGGTCTCGATCGCGTCCATCTTTTCGCCAAGGCCGACGAAGCGGATCGGCTTGCCGGTGACCGCGCGCATCGAAAGCGCCGCCCCGCCGCGGCCGTCGCCGTCCATCCGGGTCAGCACGACGCCGGTGATGCCCACCTTGCCGTCGAATTCGGTCGCCACGTTCACCGCGTCCTGACCGGTCAGGCCATCGACGACCAGCAGCGTCTCGCGCGGGCGGGCCACGTCGCGGACGGCCTGCACCTCGTCCATCAGCACTTCGTCGATGTGCAGACGACCGGCGGTATCCAGCATGTAAACGTCGTAGCCGCCCAGCGTCGCCTGTTGCTTGGCGCGCTTGGCGATCTGCACGGCGGTCTCGCCCTTCACGATGGGCAGCGTATCCACGCCGATCTGGCCGCCGAGGATCGCAAGCTGCTCCATCGCCGCCGGGCGGTTGGTGTCGAGCGAGGCCATCAGCACCCGCTTGCCGTTCTTTTCCTTGAGCCGCTTGGCAAGCTTGGCCGTCGTCGTCGTCTTGCCCGAGCCCTGAAGGCCGACCATCAGGATTGGCGCGGGCGGGTTGTCGATCTTCAGCGCATCCGCCGGCCCCTCGCCGCGCAGCACGTCGATCAGCGCATCGTGGACGATCTTGACGACCTGCTGGCCCGGCGTGACCGACTTGGTCACCGCCTGGCCCGCCGCCTCTTTCTGCACCTTCGCCACGAAGTCGCGCGCCACGGGCAGCGAGACGTCCGCCTCGAGCAGCGCGGTGCGCACTTCGCGCAGCGCGGTCGCCACGTCGGCATCGGACAGGGCGCCCTGCTTGGTCAGCCGGTCGAAGACGCCGCCGAGGCGGGCGGATAGGTTCTCGAACATCGCGGCCTCCTTCGCCGTTGCACCTGCCCGGCCATGTAAGACCGAACGCTCCAAACGCCAACGTCACCCGCGGGCGCAACGCGCTGGCGGATGGCGATCCCGGGACAGGCCCATGGGACCGGGGGTTCTGGCGGACCTCCGGATTTGCCGGTCGTATCGGGGAACGGGGCCGGAAAGTCAAGGGGAGCCGCGCCGCGGCCCTTGCCCGCCCCGCTGTCGTCAAAATGCCCGCGGCCTGTGGAAAGCGGCGGGGGGCGGCCTAAACCCAGTCGGACGCCAGCATGGCCGCCCCAAGAGGTTGAGAATATGTCCGTTGTTTTGATCCTTGGCAGCGCGCCCGACGTGGTTGTGTGCCAGGACTGGGACCTGTCCCTTTTTTCCGAAATCGTGGTGATCAACAACGCATGGCGTGTGCGCGAGGATTGGACGATCCTGATCCATCCCGAGGACTTCCCCGAGGATCGTCGCCCCGGCGCGCTGCGCGACGGCCAGAGAATCGTGACGGCGGCCGATTACGTCCCGGCCCAGAACGCGCTTGGCGGGTTCGTCTATGCCGGGGGCACGATGGCCTTCACGGCGGGCTACTGGGTGCTGCACGCCCTCGCGCCGAAGGCAGTCGCCTATTTCGGTTGCGACATGGTCTATGCGCCGCAGGGGAATACGCATTTCTACGGCACCGGCGCGGCCGACCCGCTGCGCGCCGATGTCACGCTGCGATCGCTCGAGGCGAAGGCCACGCGCTTGCAGGCGCTTGCCGCCCGGCAGGGCTGCGCGCTGGTCAATCTCTCGATCAACGAAAGCCGGCTGACCTTCCCGCGCGCCACGCTCGACGGGCTGTCCCGGCATGTCCCCGCGCCGGTTCCGGTCAACGAGGCGGTCCTGTCAGCCGCCCTGTCGCGCGAAGCGGAGCTTGGGTATTTCGTGGAAAGCGGTCGCTATTGGGACCGGCAGGCCGATTTCGACACCGGCCAGATCGATGCGCTTGACGCGCTTTGGCGCGGAGCGATGGCGGCGGGCTGAGACGCCCGCCGCCCAGTCCGTGGTCAGAGCGCCAGCGCCTCGACGGCTTCCAGCGCCTTGGGAACCGTGACGTCCGGTGCGTAGGCGATGGCGTCGGCGGCGACGATCTCGACATCCGTGATGCCGAAGAAGTTCATCATGTGCTTCACATAGCCCGAGGCGAAGTCGATGGCCGACCCCTGCTTCGTGCCGTCCGAGGCCATGGCGATGATCGCCTTCTTGCCTTCCAGCAGGCCCTTCGGACCGGCTTCGGTGTAGATGAAGGTCTCGCCCCGGCGGGCCAGCTGGTCGATCCAGCTTTTCAGCTGCGAGGGCACGTTGAAGTTATAGACCGGCAGGCCGATCACGATGATGTCGGCGGCCTTCACCTCGGCCAGCAGTTCGTCGGCATAGGCGACGATGGCCTTCTGGGCGTCGGTGCGGTTTTCGGCGGGGGTGAACATCGCCCCGATCCAGTTGGCATCGACCGGGTTCACGCCGGTCGAGACGTCGCGGCTGACGAGCGAGGCATCCGCGTGGCGGTCCAGCAGCCGGGCGACAAGGCGGTCGGTCAGCTTCCGGGAGACGGAATTCTCGCCCTTGATCGAAGCTTCCACACGAAGAATGGCAGTCATTGTCTTTCCTTTCAGGAGGCTGGCAAACGCGCCAGTCCGGGTGCGCCTTACATCGCCCTTGCGGCCCGGGTTGCAATCTTGAAGGATGCAGGGGGACTGTGAGCAGGTGCACAAAAGATGCCGATTGAAACCTGGGATGAAATTCGCACTGCCTATCAGGTTGCCCGTTTCGGCACGGTTTCGGGGGCGGCCGAGGTGCTGGGTGTGCATCACGCCACAGTGATCCGCCATATCGACGCGCTGGAGAAGCGGCTGGGCGTGAAGCTTTTCCAGCGCCACGCGCGCGGCTACACGCCCACCGAGGCGGGGCAGGATCTGCTTCAGGTCGCGCAGGCGGCACAGGACCGGTTCTCGCAATTCGCCGCCCGGATTCAAGGCCTTGGCGAAGAGGTTGCGGGCGAGCTGGTCGTGACCTCGCTCACCGACCTCTCGGCCTTGCTGACCCCGGTGCTGATCGCTTTCCAGCAGGCCCATCCGGCCTTGCGTCTGCGTTATCTGACGGATGCGCGGCTCTTCCGGCTGGAGGCGGGCGAGGCGCATGTGGCGATCCGGGCGGGCGCCGCGCCGGATCAGCCGGACAACGTGGTGCAGCCCTTCTTGCAACAGAACTTCGCCCTTTATGCCGCGCAAGGCTACATTGACGCCCGGGGGATGCCCAAGGACGAGGCGGACCTTGCCGGTCACCGCTTCGTCGGCCCCGAGGGCGACCCCGGCCGCGCGCCCTTCTTCCGCTGGCTCGCCTCTGCGGTTCCGGCCGAAGCGATCACCTTCCGCGCCTCCGAGATGCGGGTGATGGCGGACGGCATCGCGATGGGGGCGGGGATCGGCTTCCTGTCGGTCGCCGCGGCGCGCGGGCGGGAAGGGCTGGTCGAGGTGATGCCGCCTCGGCCGGAATGGGCTTCGCAGCTCTGGCTGGTCACGCATGTTGACCTGCATCGGACGGCCAAGGTGCAGGCGTTCCTGCACCATCTCAAGCAGGCGGCGAAGGGCTGGCCGGTGGTGTGAGCCCCGCGCGGGATGTGGTGTGCGAGGTCGGGGCCGGGCCGTCGTGCCTGCCGGCCGGCCGCGCGACCTTTGCGGTCTTCGGAGCCTCCGGCGGGGATATTTGGGCCAAGATGAAGGGCGCGGTCAGTCGTCGCCCGCGCCGCCAAGTTCCGCTTCCAGAAAGCGTTCGAAGGCGTCGAGGTTGACGGGCTCGAACTGGCCGAAGCCCTGCATCCAGACCGAGGCCGCGCGCAGGGCGTCCGGCTCGAGCTTGCACCATTTGACGCGCCCGCGCTTTTCCTGACTGATGAGGCCCGCCTCGGCGAGGATGGCGAGGTGCTTCGAGATGGCGGCCAGCGACATCTCGAACGGGCTCGCCACATCCGTGACCGCCATGTCGTCTTCGAGAAGCATGGCAAGGATCGCCCGCCGCGTCGGGTCGGCAAGGGCCGCGAAGACATGATCGAGCGGATCGGACATGGCGCATCTTCGCCCTCGTTCCGGCAATGGTCAACCATCCGGTTGAATATGCTGCGCGGGGCGTTCGGGCCCTTCCCGGGCCGGCATGGCGGCGAGGTATTTTTGAAAACCGTTTATTGCCAATATGTTAGTGTCGGCATCAAGCCTTCGTGAATGCTTGACTCGGTCGGGGCCGCTCCGTAGGTTGCGCGCGACTGTCCAAGGGGGCTTCCGGATGGGCGACGACAACGATGACGAGCGGCTGAGGCGGCTCGATCAGCGGATCGCCGAGGCGAAGAAATCCGTCGCGCCGCCGCCCCGCAAGGACGCAGACTTCAGCCGGGCCGAGATCGGCTGGAGGATGGTGACGGAGCTTGTGGCCGGTCTTCTGATCGGCTTCGGCATCGGATACGGACTGGATCGGGTGTTCCACACCCTGCCGCTGTTTCTGGTGCTGTTCATGATGCTTGGCTTCATAGCCGGTGTGCGGGTCATGCTGCGCTCGGCGAAGGAGCTTCAGACGAAGATCGCGGCGGAACAGACCGCCGATGAGGAAAGGGACTAGACGTGGCCAGCAGCCTGACGTTCCACCCGATGGAACAGTTTACCGTGAGCCCGCTGTTCGGCGGGCATGAGGTTCACTGGTATACGATCACCAACCAGACGCTCTGGATGGCGATCGGGATCTGCTGCATCCTGCTGCTTCTGGTCATCGGCGCGCGGGCGCGTGCCTTGGTGCCGGGGCGCAGCCAGTCGGCGGCGGAAGTCTTCTACAGCTTCGTGCACAACATGGTGCGCGACGTGACCGGCGAAGACGCGCTGCCCTACTTCCCCTACGTCCTGACCATCTTCTGCTTCGTCTTCTTCGCCAACACGCTGTCCCTCATCCCGACGAGCTTTGCCGTCACCAGCCACGTCGCTGTGACCGGTCTTCTGGCGATCATCGTGTTCCTTTCGGTCACGATCCTCGGCTTCGTGAAGAACGGCGCCCACTTCCTTGAACTGTTCTGGGTGAAGTCCGCGCCGTGGTATGTGCGTCCCGCACTGGCCGTGATCGAACTGATTTCCTACTTCGTGCGTCCGGTCAGCCACTCCATCCGTCTTGCCGGCAACATGATGGCCGGACACGCCGTGATGGAAGTGTTTGCCACCTTCGCTGCGCTGATCGTCATCTCGCCGCTGGTGGGCGTGTTCGTCACCCCGCTGTCGCTGGCCGCGATTACCGCCATGTATGCACTCGAAGTGCTGGTGGCGGTGGTGCAGGCCTACATCTTCACGATCCTCACCTGCGTCTATCTCAAGGATGCGCTGCATCCGTCGCACTGAGCGATCTTCCCCGAAATCCTACCATTCCAACCAAGGAGAACCTGAATGAACCCCGAACTGCTGAAAATGGGTGCGTATATCGGTGCTGGCCTCGCGGGCATCGGCTCGGGCGTGTCGGCCATCGGCGTGGGCTACGTTGCCGGTAACTACCTGTCGGGCGCGCTGCGCAACCCGTCGGCCGCCGCTGGCCAGATCGCTTACCTCTTCATCGGCATGGCGTTCGCCGAGGCCCTCGGGATCTTCTCGTTCCTCGTCGCCATCCTGCTGATGTTCGCCGTCTGATCCGTCCCTTGCCGGAGGCCGGTGGGCGTTGTGGCCACCGGCCAAGTTGAGGTGAAGGAGGAAACGATGGCGACTGAAGCAGCCACCAAGACGGTGGCGATGCCGCAGCTCGATTTCTCGACCTACGTCAACCAGTTCTTCTGGTTGCTGGTGACGCTGGTCGTGATCTATTTCGTGGTGACGCGGCTCGTCATTCCGCGGATCGGCGGCGTTCTTGCCGACCGGAAAAGCACGATCGAGCGCGATATCGCCGCGGCCGAAGAGCTGAAGCAAAAGGCGATTTCGGCAGAGGCGGCCTATAATCAGGCACTGGCCGATGCCCGCAGCGAGGCTGCGCGGATCGTGGAAGCGGCGCGCGCCGAGATCAAGAAGGATCTCGACGAGGCCACCTCCAGGGCCGATGCCGAGATCATGGCGAAATCGGCCGAGTCCGAAAAGCGCATCGCGGCGATCCGCGACTCTGCGCTGGAAAGCGTGACGCAGGTCGCCCATGAAACGGCGGCAGAGATCGTGGCCGTGATGGGCGGTTCGGCGGATGCCGAGGCGGTCAGCGCCGCGGTTGCGGCTCGGCTGAAGGGGTAAGGCGATGAAACGACTGGCAATCCTTGCGATGCTGGCGGCGACGCCTGCGATGGCGGCGGAAGAACATGCCGTTCCGTTCTTCTCGCTGCACAATCCGCCCTTCGTGGTGGTCATCGCCTTCCTGATCTTCCTGGGCATCGTCGTGAAGGCGAAGGTTCCGGGGATGGTCGGCAAGGCGCTGGACACGCGCGCCGACCAGATCCGCAAGGACCTGGAAGAGGCGCGTCTGATCCGCGAAGAAGCGCAGATGATCCTTGCCTCCTACGAGCGCAAGCAGAAGGAAGTGCAGGCACAGGCCGACCGCATCGTGGCGCAGGCCAAGAGCGAGGCGCAAACCGCCGCCGATCAGGCGAAAGCCGATCTGAAGGCCTCGATCGCCCGTCGTCTGGCGGCGGCCGAGGAGCAGATCGCCTCCGCCGAGCAGGCGGCCATGCGCGAAGTGCGCGACCGGGCGATCACCGTTGCTGTCGCGGCGGCGGGGGATTTGCTGACGAAGCAGATGAACGCCAAGTCGGCCAATGCGCTGATCGACGACGCCATCGGGCAAGTCGGTGCGCGGCTGAACTGAGCCGCGCCACGCAGGCACAAGGCTTGAAAGACCCGGCTTCGGCCGGGTCTTTTCATTTGCGATGAGGCCTGGCGGATTGTCCCGGCGGGATCGGCGCCTAGGCAAGGTGCTGCGACAGGATCGCACGGGCTGCACGGATCTGAGACAATAGTATTGATATCTCAAATATCAATGATACCATCTGAGCCGTGGATATGCATGCAATCGAGGTGAGTCCCCGTGATCACGTCCGGCCAGATGCGCGCCGCGCGAGCCCTTCTTGGGATCGATCAGAAGACGCTGGCGCGGCTTGCGGGCGTCTCGGTGCCCACGATCCAGCGGATGGAGGCGAGTCAGGGCAATGTGCGTGGCATCGTCGATAGCCTGACCAAGGTCGTCGATGCCCTGCGCGATGCCGGGATCGACCTCATCGGCGACGGCGCGCAAAGCCTTGACGGCGGGCGCGGCGTGCGCCTGCGCGAGCCGCGGCTGAGCGGTCCCGGAATGGGGCCGGACGCCGGAGGCAGCCCATCGGAAAGCGGCGGAGATGATTGACGTCGCAGCCGGTGCCGCGCTGTTCTGCCTGTTGTTGTCCGCCCTTGCGGTCGCCCGGCGGGGCCGCGCTTCGCTGTCCGCGACGCTTTACACCCTTACGATCCTGCCCTGCCTTGCACAGGCCGCGGCGGGTCTTGCGATCCTGGGCGGGGCGGCGGGCGGGCAGATGGTCCTGCCCATAGGCCTGCCATGGCTTGGCGCGCATCTGCGACTTGATGCGCTGTCGGCGTTCTTCCTTGTCATCATCGGAACCGGGGGGGCGGCGATCAGCCTCTTTGCCGTGGGCTATGGCCGCCACGAAGAGGAACCGGGGCGCGTTCTGCCCTTTTATCCGGCCTTCCTCGGGGCGATGACCCTCGTCGTTCTGGCGGATGACGCCTTCACCTTCCTTGTCGCCTGGGAGGTGATGTCGCTCTTGTCCTGGGCGCTGGTCATGGCGCATCACCGCCGGGACGAGGTGCGCAGCGCGGGATACCTCTACCTCCTGATGGCGGCGCTTGGAACGATGGCGCTGATCGTTGCCTTTGGTCTCCTGGCGGGCGCGGATGGCAGCTTCGCCTTTTCCGAGATCCGGGCCGCCTCGCGCCCGGTCGGCGTCACCGCCCTTGCGGCGGGATTGGTGCTGATCGGGGCCGGATCGAAAGCCGGGATCGCGCCCCTGCACCTGTGGCTGCCCGAGGCCCATCCCGCCGCGCCAAGCCATGTCTCGGCGCTGATGAGCGGGGTGATGACCAAGGTCGCGGTCTATGCCGTCCTGCGCGTGGTCTTCGATCTTCTGGGGCCCCTGCCGTGGTGGGCAAGCCCGGCGCTGATCCTGTTGGGGGCAGGGACGGCCGTGCTGGGCATCTTCAACGCTGCCATGGCCGACGACATGAAGAAGATCCTCGCCTATTCCACGATCGAGAATATCGGCGTGATCTTCGCGGCCCTTGGCCTTGCGCAGGCCTTCCTTGCCGAGGGGATGCGCGCGGCGGCCGCGCTGGCGCTGAGCGCGGCGCTGTTTCATGCGTTCAACCACATGGCGTTCAAAAGCCTGTTGTTCATGGGCGCGGGCGCCGTGCTGACGGCGACGGGGCGGCGCGATCTGGATGGGCTGGGCGGGCTGATCCGGCGGATGCCCGTCACGGCCTTCCTGACCCTTGTGGCGGTGACGGCGATCTCGGCCTTGCCGCCGCTGAACGGCTTTGCCTCGGAATGGATGGTGTTCCAGTCCCTTCTGGCAAGCCCTCGGCTGCCGCACCTCGGGCTTGAGATGGTGATCCCGGCGGCGGGCGGTCTGCTTGCGCTGGCGGCGGCCCTCGCGGCGGCGGCCTTCGTGCGGTTCTACGGCGTGGCCTTCCTCGGCCGGGCGCGCAGCGATGCGGCGGCCCGGGCGCTGGAGGTGGACCGCGCGATGCTGGCCGGGATGGGCGTCCTTGCCGCGCTTTGCGTTCTGGTGGGCCTCGTGCCCGCGCTGGTGCTGGACCGGCTGTCGCCCGTGGTCACGGCGCTGACCGGCACGCATTTGCCGGTGCAGGGCGACCAGCCCTGGCTGACGCTGGTGCCGGTGGCCGCCGCGCGCAGCACCTATAACCCGCTTCTGGTCTTCGCCTTCATTGCCGTGACGGCGTCCCTTGCCGCATGGGGGGCCGTGCGGATGGGAAGCCGGGTGGTGCGGCGCGGACCGGCCTGGGACTGCGGCTACCCCGAGCCGAGCGTGACGACGCAATATGGCGCGGGCAGCCTTGCCCAGCCGCTGCGCCGGGTGCTGGGCCCCGTCCTCTTGCAATCCCGCGAAGAGGTCGAGATGCCGGCCCCCGGCGACATGGCCCCGGCGCGGCACCGCGTGGTGCAAGGCGACCCGATCCGCGACACGCTTTACCTGCCCGTCGTCCGGGCCGTCCTGTGGGCGGCGACCCTGATCGACCGTCTGCAATTCCTGACGATCCGACGCTACCTCGCGATGGTGATGGCGACGCTCGTCTCGCTGCTGCTGGTGTTGTCGCTATGGGGATGATCGCGGCTTTCGCCATTCAGGGTATCCAGATGCTGCTGGTGCTGGCCCTTGCGCCGGGGCTGGTGGGGCTGGTGCGCAAGGTGAAGGCGCGGGCGATGCGGCGGCGCGGGGCCTCGGTCCTGCAACCCTATCGCGACCTGCGCCGCCTCATGCGCAAGGAGGTCGTGCTGGCCGATACGGCCTCGTGGCTTTTCACCGCGACCCCCTTCCTCGTCTTTGCCGCGACCTGGGTGGCGGCGTCGCTTGTGCCGACCTTCGCGACGGGGCTGCAATTCAGCTGGACCGCCGATCTCATCGCCATCGTGGCGCTGCTGGGATCGGGGCGGTTTTTCCTTGCGCTGGCGGGGATGGATGTGGGCACGAGCTTCGGGGGCCTTGGCGCAAGCCGCGAGGTGATGTTCGCCTCGATGGCCGAACCCGCGATGCTGCTGACCGTCTTTGCCCTGTCGCTGGTGGCAGGCTCGACGCAGCTATCGACGGTGGTCGAGGTGCTGCACGGCCCCCCCGGCGTGGGCTTGCGCGTCTCGCTGGGCATGGCGCTGGTGGCCCTCATCATCGTCGCCATCGTCGAGAACGGGCGTATCCCGGCCGACAATCCGGCGACCCATCTGGAACTCACCATGGTGCATGAGGCGATGGTGCTGGAATATTCCGGCCGCCATCTTGCCATGATCGAACTGGCGGGCGCGATGAAGCTGCTGCTTTACGTCTCGCTGATCGCCTGCCTTTTCGTGCCCTGGGGCATCGCGCGCGCCGGGGACGGGCCGGGGGCGCTTGTCATCGGGGTCGCGACCTACCTTGCCAAGATCGCCGTGGGCGGGGTGGCGCTGGCGCTGTTCGAGGCATCGATCGCCAAGATGCGCGTGTTCCGTGTGCCCGACTACCTTGGCATCGCGCTGATGCTGGGCCTGCTGGGCACGCTGCTTCTGTTCGTGTCGGGGACGCTGTGATGACGCCCATCGCGTTCGATACATCCCATCTTCTGGCCGGAGGGCTGGTGCTGGTCAGCTTTGCGATGATCTACCAGAACCGGCTTCAGGCGCTTTTGCGGACCTTCGCGCTGCATGCCGTGGTGCTGTCGGCCGCCGTCGCCTGGCAGGCCTTCACGCAATCGGCCGAACAGCTCTACCTGACCGCGGCCATCGCGCTGGTCTTCAAGGCGATCATCATCCCGGCTGCGCTGCGGCGCATCGTGCAACGGCTGGGCATTCACCGCGAGGTGGAACAGGTCGTGGGCACCGGGCTGACGATGCTGGCCGGCATGGGGCTTGTTGCGCTGTCCATCGTCGTGATGCTGGACGTGACGGCCAAGGCCGGCGCCTTTGCGCGCGAGGATCTGGCCTTCGCGCTGTCGGTCGTGCTGCTCGGCCTTCTGATGATGGTCACCCGGCGCAATGCCGTCAGCCAGGTCGTGGGCTTCATGTCGCTGGAGAACGGCCTGATCCTCGCCGCCGCCGGTGCGAGGGGCATGCCGCTGGTGGTCGAGATCTCGGTCGCCTTCTCGATCCTGATCGCCTTCATCGTCATCGGCATCTTCCTGTTCCGCATCCGCGAGCGTTTCGACACGGTCGATCTGCACGCGCTCGACAGCTTCCGGGGGGAGCGGCGATGAACAACCTGGCCGTCGATCTTGTCCTTGCGGTGCCCGCGCTTGCGGCGGGGGGGCTTGCGCTCTTGCCCGGGTATCGGCTTACGGCCGCGCTCAACGTGCTGGCGAGCCTTGTGACCTTTGCCGCGGCCGTCGCGCTGGTGCTGCTGCCGCGCCCGGCGCCGGGGAACTACCTGATGGTCGATGACCTCAACGTGGTGTTCGTCGTGCTGAACTGCTTCGTCGGGCTGACCGCCGCGCTGTTCTCGGCCGGCTATATCGGCCACGAGATCGAGACGGGCCGTCTGACGCCCGTCTATGTCCGGTTCTACCACGCGATGTATCAGCTGATGATGTTCGGCATGAACCTTGCGCTGGTGTCCAACAACATCGGGCTGATGTGGGTCGCGATCGAACTGGCCACCCTGACGACGGTGCTGATGGTCGGCATCTACCGCACCCATGAGGCGCTGGAGGCGGCGTGGAAATATTTCATCCTCGGCTCGGTCGGCATCGCGCTCGCGCTGTTCGGCACGATCCTCGTCTATGTCACGGCGCAGCCGGTGGTGGGCGAGGGAATGCCGTCGATGGTCTGGACGCGGCTGATCGCGGCCGCGCCCGGTTTCGATCCGGCGCCCCTGAACCTTGCCTTCGTCTTCCTGCTGCTGGGATACGGCACCAAGGTGGGCCTTGTGCCGCTGCACGCCTGGCTGCCCGACGCCCATGCCGAGGGGCCGACGCCGATTTCCGCCGTGCTGTCCGGCCTCCTGCTGAACGTGGCGCTTTATGCCGTGCTGCGCTTCAAGATGCTGATGGCGGCGCAGCCCGCGGCTCTGGCGCCGGGGCCGCTGATGATCGGGCTGGGGTTGCTGTCGGTGATCTTCGCGGGCCTGATGCTGTATCGGCGGCGCGACATGAAGCGCTTCTTCGCCTATTCCTCCATCGAGCACATGGGCATCATTACCTTCGCCTTCGGCATCGGCGGGCCGCTTGCGAATTTCGCGGGCCTTCTGCACATGGCGATGCACAGTCTGACCAAGTCGGCGATCTTCTTCGGCGTCGGCCATGTCGCGCAGATCAAGGGCACGCAGCGGTTCGACCGCATCGGCGGGCTGACCCAAAGCCATCCGGTGATCGGCTGGGGGCTTGCGCTTGGCATCCTTGCCATCGCCGGGATGCCGCCCTTCGGCGTGTTCCTGAGCGAATTCCTTGTCGTCACCTCGTCCTTCGCGCGCGCCCCGGCGCTGGCGTTGATCCTGGCGTTCGGGCTTTTGCTGGCCTTCGGGGCGTTGCTGATGCGGCTCAACACGCTGGCCTTCGGCGAGCCGGTGGGGCCACAGGACCCCGTGCGGGCCGCGCCGGTGGCGCTTTACCTGCACATGGCGCTGGTGCTGCTGGCGGGCATCGCCCTGCCGGGGCCGATGGTGCATTGGTTCCAGACCGTCGCGCGGGCCTTGGGGTAGGGGATGGAGACGCTGTCGCAACAGATCGACGTCGCCGCGGCCGACCTGCGCAGGGCTCCGATGCCCGAGCATCGGGTGGATGCCGCGCGCTGGACCGCTGCGGCCGTCGCGCTGGCCGAAGGGCGGGCGGAGCTTCTGGGCCTTTGGGCGTCGCGGCGCGGGGTGCACATGGTGCTGCGCGCGCCCGGAACCGGCTGGCTCGGCCTTCTGACGCATGAGACGGGGGACGTCTTTCCCTCTGTCGGCCGTCACCACGCGCCCGCCCAGCGGATGGAGCGGGCGATCCACGACCTTTACGGGCTGGTGCCCGAGGGCGCGCCCGACCTGCGCCCCTGGCTCGATCATGGCCGGTGGCCCGTTCATCATCCCCTGGGCGCGCAAGACCCGGCGGGCGCGGCGCAGCCCTATCCCTTCCTGCCGGTCGAGGGCGAAAGCCTGCATCAGGTGCCCGTGGGCCCCGTCCATGCCGGCATCATCGAGCCGGGGCATTTCCGCTTCACCGCGCAGGGCGAGACCGTCGTGCGGCTGGAGGAACGTCTGGGCTACACCCACAAGGGTGTCGGCCGCCTGATGCGCGGGGCCACGATCGCGCGCGGCGCCAAGCTTGCCGGGCGGGTCTGCGGCGACAGCACCGTGGCCTATTCCTGGGCCTTTGCGCAGGCGGCAGAGGCGGCCCTTGGCCTCGCCGTGCCCGAGCGCGCGCTGTGGCTGCGGGCCCTGATGGCCGAGCTGGAGCGGCTGGCCAATCACCTTGGCGATATCGGCGCGATCTGCAACGACGCGGCCTTTGCGATGATGCACGCCCATTGCGGCGCGCTGCGCGAGCGGGTGCTGCGCGCGGCGGATGCGGTCTTCGGCCATCGGCTGATGCGCGACGTCATCCTGCCGGGCGGGGTGACGCGCGATCTGGATGCCGACGGCGTGCAGATCGTCTCTGCCCTTGCGGAGGACATCCGCGCGCGGTTTCCGGCGCTGGTGCGGCTTTACGACCGAAGCGCCTCGGTGCAGGACCGGACGGTGGGCACGGGGCGGCTCGATCCGGCGCTGGCCGCGCGCTTCGCCGCGGGCGGCGTCGTCGGGCGCGCTTCGGGGCGGGATTTCGACGTGCGCCGCGATCTCTCGCATGCGCCCTACGACCGGATGCCGCTTGCCGTGCCCTGCCGAAACGACGGCGACGTGAACGCCCGCATCTGGGTCCGGATCGACGAGGTCCCGCAATCGCTGGCGCTGATCGGGCGGCTGGTCTCGGATCTGCCCGAGGGGCCGATTGCCGTGCCGCTGCCCTCGGTTGTGCCCGGCGGTGTGGGCATCGGGTTGGTCGAGGGGTTCCGTGGCGACGTGCTGGCGGCGGTGGAACTGGCCCCTGACGGCACGATCGCCGACGGCCACCTGCGCGATCCGTCCTGGATGCAGTGGCCGCTGCTCGAGGCGGTCATCGAAGGCAACATCATCGCCGATTTCCCGCTGTGCAACAAATCCTTCAACTGCGCCTATTCGGGCGTCGATCTATAGGGGGGCGCGATGCGACGACTGCTTCTCGAGGGCCTGCTGAAGGGGCCGCTGACCGAACCGCTGACGCAAGGCGAGACGGCCGAGCGCGACGCGCTGGCCGGCAGGCTGTCAGGGGCGGTGCGTCAGCGCCTTGGCCGCAGCCTTGCCATCCGCGAGGTCGATGCCGGCTCCTGCAATGGCTGCGAACTCGAGATCGCCGCGCTGTCCAATCCGTTCTACGACCTCGAACGCTTCGGCCTGCATGTCGTGGCCTCGCCCCGTCATGCGGATGTGCTGCTGGTCACGGGGCCGGTGACGCGCAACATGGCCGAGGCGCTGCGGCGGACATATGACGCGACGCCCGCGCCCAAGTGGGTCGTGGC
>JAGWVA010000112.1 GCA_028875855.1 Paracoccaceae bacterium | reverse complement strand
GCGGTCGCCTCACCCGAGACGACGACGCCGGAGTCGTCCGGTCCCGCCTCGCGCCAGACGGCGTCCCAGCCGCCCAGATCGGACCAGCCGCCGTCGAAGGGGACGACCGACAGGTTCTCGGCCCGCTCCATCACCGCATAGTCGATCGAGATGTCGGGAAGCTTCGACCACGGCCCGGCAGCCAGCCGCAGGAAGCCAAGGTCGGCCTTCGCCTCGGCCACCGCCTGCGTCACCGGGGCGACGAGGTCGGCGGCATGGGCCGCGAAGGCCGCGCGGATCGTGGCGGCGGAAAAGAGGAAAATCCCGGCGTTCCAGAGGTAGCGGCCATCGGCCAGCATCTCGGCCGCGCGGGTCGCGTCGGGTTTCTCGACGAAGCGGGTGAGCGGCACCGGGTTGGCGCCTTCCGGCTTGGCGGAAAGCTCAAGATAGCCGTAGCCCGTCTCGGGCCGGTCCGGGCGGATGCCAAAGGTCACGATGCGCCCGGCCCTTGCCGCAGGCTCCGCCGCGGCGACGGCAGCGCGGAAGGCCGCGGCGTCCGGGATCACGTGGTCCGACGGCGCGACAAGGATCAGCGCCTCGGGGTCGGCCGCCGCCAGATGCAGGGCCGCGGCCAGCACGGCGGGGGCGGTGTTCTTCGGCTCCGGCTCGATCAGCACGGCGCCGGGGTCGATGCCCGCCTCCGAAAGCTGTTCGGTCACGATGAAGCGGAAATCGGCAGAGGTGATGACGGTCGGCTTGGCGTAACCCTCGCCCGAGAGGCGGCGGGCCGAGGCCTGAAACAGCGTCTCCTCGCCGGTCAGTCTTGCAAATTGTTTGGGGTAGCTCTTGCGCGACAGGGGCCACAGCCGCGTGCCCGAGCCGCCGCACAGAAGAACAGGATGAATCATGAAATCGTCCTCCGGGAATACGGGCGGAATACTGGGAACTTTGTGCCCTATCCGGGGCCGGTTCGAAAGGTGAAAGCGTTCTAGCCGGCGTTGGTCAGCCGAAAATGCGCGGGCCGACTGTTCTCGAGAACGCGACGACCGTTCGGCAGATCGACCTCTTCCAGCTTCACCCGCACCGCCTCGGGCGACAGTCCGAAGCCTTCCCAGCGGGCGGTCAGCCGGGCGCGCAGCACCTCTTGGGGGACATCAAGGCGCACGGTCAGATCGAACCGCTCGGCAAGCGCATCCCAGGGCGCATCGTCAAGCAGCAGGTAATTGCCTTCGACCACGATGACTTCGGCGCTCTTCGGGATCAGGCGCGCGCCGGCGCGGGCGATCTCGATCGCGCGGTCGAAGACGGGCACGGCCACCGCCTCTTCATCCCCCGCGCCCAGCCGGTCGAGCATCGCGGCGAGCCCACCCACGTCGAACGTGTCGGGCGCGCCCTTGCGCGGCAGGCGGCCAAGGGCGGCCAGCAGCGTGTCGTCGTAATGATAGCCGTCCATCGGCAGCACCGCCGCGCGCCCGGGCTGCGCCGCGTTGATCCGGGCGACCAGATCGTCGGCCACATGCGACTTCCCCGACCCCGGCGCACCGACCAGAGCGACGATCCGCCGTCGCCCGTGGGGCAGGTCGATGAGCAGCCGCGCGAGGTCGGCCAGCGTGGTTTTCTCTTCCATCCTCAGGCCCCCCAGGTCCGTTCGAGCAGCGCGATCCAGTTCTCATGGCAGATCTTGCGCATCAGGTCCGCCCCGTAGCCATGCGCCTCCATCGCCGCCTGTAGCGCGGGAAGGCCGGTGACGTCGCCGATCCCCTTCGGCACCGTGGCTCCGTCGAAATCCGACCCGAAGCCCACGTGATCCTCGCCCAGATTGGCCAGCAGGTGATCGAGATGGCGCAGCATCGGCTCCCAGCCCATATCGGCCGACTGACGCCCATCGGGGCGCAGGAAGGCGGTGGCGAAGTTCAGCCCCACCATGCCCCCGCTCTCGCGGATCTGGGCCAGCTGGCGGTCGGTCAGGTTGCGCGCCGAGGGCGTGACGGCATGGGCGTTGGAATGCGTGGCCACCAGCGGCGCGTCCGAGATGCGGGCCACGTCGTCAAAGCCCTTTTCGTTCAGGTGGCTCAGGTCCACCATGATCTTCAGCTCGTTGCAAAGCCGGATCAGGTCCTTGCCCGTCTCGGTCAGACCGGGGCCGGTATCGGGGCTCGCGGGGAAGGCGAAGGGCACGCCGTCGCCGAAGATCGTCGGCCGGCTCCAGACCGGGCCGATCGACCGCAGACCCATGGCGTGAAAGGCAAAGAGCGTGTCCAGCCGCTCGTCGATCGCCTCGGCCCCCTCGATATGCATGATGCCCGCGATGACGCCGCGGGCCATGCAGTCGCGGATCTCGGCCGCGGTGCGGCAGATCCGGAAACGGCCCTGGCTCGCGCGTTCCATCCACATCAGGTGGGACGCCATCGACAGCGACACGGCCTGCGCGTGATCGCAATCCACCATCGGCGGCAGCGGCAGGTCGTAGGGCGGAGAGTCCATCATCGCGTCGTATCCGCGCGCGCCCGGCGGCAGGGACGAGGGGACGTAGATCGCGAAGAACCCGCCCGCGAAGCCGCCCTTCAGCATCCGCGGCAGGTCGAGATGCCCGCGCCCTTCGCCTTTCAGCCAGATCTCCACCCGTCGGTCGGGGGCACGCTGAAGGCGCAACAGCAGGTCATTGTGACCATCGAACACCGGGAACGTCATCCTGTCTCCTCAGATCGCTGCCTTTTCGGGTCGGTCGGACGCCCGGCGGCGCCCCGGGGCACATCATCATGGCCGGTCCCCGCGGTGCAAGCCCAAGATGCCCCCCGGGCCCAGAGAATCGCGCCGCAGGCCGTCCAATGAACCTGATGTGATCTGGATCAAGGTTTCGCGACCTGAATCGACGCATCACGAATGAACCTTTCGCCCCGAGGGATGCCATGAGACTGACAATCAGGACCAACCTCGCGCTGCGCACGCTCATGATGTGCGCCGTCAACGAGGGCCAGACGCTGCGAAAACATGAAATCGCCGAGGCGTGCAACGTCTCCGAGAACCATCTTGCGCAGGTCATCAACACGCTGGGCCAGCTCGACTTCGTCGAGACCGTCCGCGGCCGACGCGGCGGCCTGCGCCTTGCGCGCCGGATGGACCAGATCAACGTGGGCGACGTCTTCCGCGCCTTCGAGGCCAGCGTCCCCTTCGCCGAATGTTTCGAGCCGCAGGCGAACACCTGCCCGCTGGTCGATGTCTGCATCCTGCGCAATGCCCTGAGCGCCGCGATCGAGGCCTTCTATGCCACGCTCGACCGGCTCACCCTGCGCGATCTGGTCAAAGATAACACAGGTTTGAAGCGAATTTTGGCGATCCGGCCCGAAATGCCCCGTTTCGCGCTATCTTGTCCTTGATTTTAGACCCGGCTTGCCCAATTGCAGCCGCACGCTCGACGGAAGCTGTCCTGATGGACGGTCACACGCCGCCGGGCGGCGATCACTGGAGCAGAGCCATGGCGAAACCACGAGAACCCCAACAGCCCCAACAGCAGGCTGAAATCCCCCAGCAAGCGGGTCTGACCCCGCGCCGGATGCCCCGCGACGGCCAGGCCGCGCAGAAATCCGACGAAGCGACCACCAGGAAGCCGACGACGATCATCACGGACTGGGCCTCGATCTAAGGCTTTCCCGTCCGTCCCTCCGGCCCTAGGGTGACGCTGCCACGTCCCCGGAGCGCCGATGCCCCAACCCATCTCATCGATCCGCAATCTCGGCCCCGCCTCGGAGGCCGCCTTTGCCCGTGCCGGCATCCATTCGGCCGAAGAGGTGCAGGCCCTCGGGGCCGACGCCGCCTATGCGCGGCTGTTGCAGGCGGGCGAGCGGCCGCATTTCATCGGATACTACGTTCTGGTCATGGCCCTTCAGGGCCGGCCCTGGAACGATTGCAAGGGGGCCGAGAAAGAGACGCTCCGCCGCCGGTTCGACGCGCTCAAGGCCAGCGCGGGCGGCGGGCGGTCCGAGCTTGAGGCCGCGCTGGATGCGATCGGGGTGATCGAGCGGCGCAAGCCGCGATAGGCGCAGGTCTTGCGGCGCAAGCCGCGATAGGGGCATGTCTTGCGGCGCAGGCCGCGACTGGCTCCTTCCGACACCTCGGCGAGACATGCGATTTCTGCATTGCAGCATTCGCGCATCGTCCATTGTGCATCCGCAGCAATTTCCTATTTTCATTCGCAAGACGGGGCACGAAGCGCCCGCCCTCGATTTGAAGAAAGGATGCCATCATGGCCTTCATCGACACCAAAGCCGCCCAGACCAACGGTCTGACCCGTTTCCTCGCCGAGTCCTTCGACCGGGTGAAGGAAGCCTATGACCGCCGTCAGACCTACCTTGCGACCCGCCGCGAGCTGACGATGCTGACCGACCGCGAACTGGCCGACATCGGCGTTGCGCGCGCCAACATCGACGACATCGCCCGCAAGGCCGCCTGATCGCGCCCTCTCGCGGTTCGGATCGAAAAGACCGGCACCCCGGACGGGGGCCGGTCTTTGTCATTTCGGACCCTCGAACGACGTCGCAAGCAAAAGGGGCGGCGCCTTTGGCCCGCCCCTTCGCGTCAGTCTTCCGGACTTTCTCAGCCGACCAGTTCGAGGCCCGAGAAGAAGAAGGCGATTTCCTGCGCGGCGGTTTCCGGCGCGTCCGAGCCGTGGACCGAGTTCTCGCCGACCGAGAGGGCGAATTCCTTGCGGATCGTGCCTTCGGCCGCATTGGCCGGGTTGGTCGCGCCCATCACTTCGCGGTTCTTCGCGATGGCGCCTTCGCCTTCCAGCACCTGCACCACGACCGGCTCCGAGGCCATGAATTCGCACAGCTCGCCGTAGAAGGGGCGTTCCTTGTGCACTTCGTAGAACTTGCCGGCCTGCTCGAGGCTCAGCTTGATGCGCTTCTGCGCGACGATGCGCAGGCCCGCTTCTTCGAACTTGGCGTTGATCTTGCCGGTCAGGTTGCGGCGGGTGGCGTCGGGCTTGATGATCGACAGGGTGCGTTCGATGGCCATGGTGTCTCTCTTGACGTGAAGGGGCAGACCCCCGGCCCGCCCGCGTGATTGCGGCGCCCTGCTAGCATGGGGCGGCCGGCTTGGAAAGCCCCGCGGGCAAGCTGAGGCGCCGGCCCGCAGGACAGGGGCGGCGCGGTGGGCTGCGGGCTGTATTCCGGGTTTTGTGGGAGACGTGGCGGCCGGTGATCCTGCGCCCACCACAGAGGGACAGCGCCCGATCGCGGGGGGGCGCCGCAACGGCGAAGGTCTGCGCTTTGTGGTGAGGCATCTCCCACGGGTGAGCCCGCGGCCGACGCTCACGAAGCGCCCGCCCATGCGGGCGGTCGGGCGCTGGCCCGGGGGCGCTTCGCGCTGTTCCCCGGGCCGGGGGGAAGCGCGGCGTCCGGCTACCACGCCCCCGGGCCGGGAGGAACCATGGCGACCACTCCCCCCGGTCCGATCCGGCCGCGCATCCCCCTCCTGCGTCCGGCCCCGCGCGAAGCGCCCGATTGACGCCGCCCGCCCTTTCAGGCAAGCCCCCGCCATGCTGACGATCTCCGACATCACCTATTCCGTGGACGGCCGACCGCTGTTCGAAGGCGCCTCGGCGCGCATTCCGACCGGCCACAAGGTGGGCCTTGTCGGGCGCAACGGCGCGGGCAAGACCACGCTCTTCCGCCTGATCCGGGGCGAGCTGGCGCTGGAGGGGGGCGAAATCTCGCTGCCCGCCCGCGCGCGCATCGGCGGCGTCGCACAAGAGGTGCCGTCGTCCGAGACCTCGCTGCTGGACACGGTGCTGGCCGCCGATACCGAACGTGCGGCGCTGATGGCCGAGGCCGAGACCGCGACCGACCCCCACCGCATCGCCGAGATCCAGCACCGGCTGGCCGATATCGACGCCTGGTCGGCCGAGGGGCGGGCGAGCGCGATCCTGCGGGGTCTGGGCTTCACTGCCGAAGAACAGCTCATGCCCTGTTCCGCCTTCTCGGGCGGCTGGCGGATGCGGGTGGCGCTGGCGGGGGTGCTTTTCGCGCAGCCCGACCTTCTGCTTTTGGACGAGCCCACGAACTACCTCGACCTCGAAGGGGCGCTGTGGCTGGAAAGCTACTTGCAGAAATATCCCCATACGGTCCTTATCATCAGCCACGACCGCGAGCTTCTGAACCGGTCCGTGCAGGCGATCCTGCATCTGGAGAACCGCAAGCTCACGCTTTGGGCGGGCGGATACGACCAGTTCGCCAAGGCGCGCGCCGAACAGCGGGCGGTGCAGGCGGCCGAGGCCAAGAAGCAGGAAACCCGCCGCGCGCATCTGCAAAGCTTCGTCGATCGCTTCAAGGCCAAGGCCAGCAAGGCC